>JBFZFB010000104.1:0-10282 GCA_041306605.1 Lentisphaerota bacterium
TCATGAAATCCGGAGCAAAACTATTGTTTTATCCGGATTTCATGAATCTCTCTCTATCCTGTCCATCCTGTTAATCCTGTCAAAAAAACCTCTCTTCCGGATCATACCGGTTGCAACAGAAAACTTTGGATAGGATATCGGGATTATTCAAACACAGCGGTCAAAAGTTTTTTGTTGCCGCGTATATCTGCCTGCATCAGATCGTACAGTTTAACAGAAATTCCGCCGGGTACTCCCGTGCCCACCGGCTTGCCGTCAAATTCCGTAACCCCTATCACATCCGGCGTCGTCCCGACAACCAGCACTTCTTCGGCCTTCAGCATGGCCGTCCGGTCAATGTCTGTAAAATCAGTTCCCTCCAGCTCTCCACTGCTGACAAGCTTCTCACGCGCCAGTTCCACCACGCGCATCATGGTTGTGCCGCAGAGAATTCCTTCCAGCTTTGGAAATAACAGCTTCCTGTCCTGCGTGACAATGCCGATGTTCTCAGTGGCGCCTTCCGCGAGATGTCCGTTCCCGTCAAAAGCGGCAACAAAATCCACGCCGGCATCTTTCACCTCTTTTGCCATCAACACATTGGCAAGATAGTTGCAATGTTTGATTGTCGCGAAAAACGGATGCTTCACCGGTATCTTGCTGGTCTTCAGCCTGACGCCTTTTTTATACACCGCCGGTGAAAGATATTTATGACGGGTTATCGCCACATACAGATGCGCTTTCGGGCAATCATACGGGTTCACCCCGAAACTTCCGGAACCGCGCGACACAAAAAGACGTATCAAACAATTCTTCTCGCCGCCGGCCCGCACGGTTTCCACAACAATCCGCCCTGTCTCCTCAAGAGAATACGGCAGATTATGAGCCAGCACGGAAGCGGCATGACTGAGCCTCTCAAGATGCGCTTTCATATTGTATATATTTCCGTCCACGCATTTCATCGTCTCAAATATCCCGTCCCCGCGATGCGCCATGTGATCATCCAGCGGAATCATCATCAAAACCGGATCTTTCACTATCCCGCCGTAAACGCTCGAATACATGGCCAGATAATTATCATGAAACGGACGGCGCATTGTCTCCGCCATTTCCGCAAAAGAAGATATATCAAAATATTTCATTATTACTTCCCTATCTGCCCGCGCACAAATTCATCCTGCTCTTCCGAATGATAAGAACTACGCACAAGCGGTCCGGACACCACTACTTTTAAACCCGCTTTCAGTCCGGTCTTTTTGTATTTCTCAAATTCCGCCGGCTCAACATAACGATACACAGGAAAATGTTTTTTCGTAGGCTGAAGATACTGACCTATATAGAAAATATCAACACCTGCTTTAACAGCATCACGCATCACCACGGCCACCTCTTTGCTTGTTTCACCCAAACCAACCATAACGGCTGTCTTTGTTATCAGCCCGGCCTTATGCGCCGCCGCCAGAAGATCAAGCGATATCTGGTAGTCAGCCCTGGCCCGCACTTGCCAGTACAACGACGGAACTGTCTCCAGATTGTGACCCAGAATGGCCGGCTTCGAAGCCAGCACCTCCGCCAGCGCCTCTTGACTGCCGGCAAAATCAGGCACAAGCGCTTCTATCACTATGCCCGGCACCGCCTCATGCACGCGCCGGATCGTTTCCGCCCAGATCCCCGCCCCGCCGTCAATCAGATCATCTCTCGTCACAGAAGTAATCACCACATCCCGCAAGCCCATCGCCTTTACAGCGTCAGCCACGCGCGCCGGCTCACCGGCATCCACATCTGCCTTTGCCGCAAAAGCAACATTGCAGAACCGGCACCCGCGCGTGCATGTGCCGCCAAGTATCATAAGCGTGGCACGGCCATGCTCCCAGCATTCACCCGCGTTCGGACACAAAGCCTCACTGCATACGGTATGAAGATGCCGCTCCCTGACTATCTTTTCCATCTTCGCGTAATTTGCCCCGCCGCCTATTCGGACCCTCAGCCAGTCTGGCTTTCTTAACCGCTTGCTTTCTATTTTCTCCCCGAAACAATCCATATTCTTCCACTCCAACCTGAAACTTATCCGTATCTATTTAGTTATCCGAAGAAAATATTTCAAATATTTAGACCCTCGCATACTCCCCTCAGGTCCGGATGACCTTCCGGGTCAGAGGACGGGTCTAAAGACAAGATTACAGGATAATTTGTTTTTATCCTGTTCTATCAAAAGGTTTGCCCCATTTTGAGGTTAATCAACATTTTATCAACAACTTACAGAAAAATGGTTTTCTCGAAGACCCGGACAAAGGAGGGCTCTCCCCTTTTTCAACACCTGGATATTGAATCCTTCTCTCCCCATCAGAAACACTGTTCAAGAAATCTGAAAGAAACTATTGTCTCAGACCCGGAGAGAAACAAGGGTTTGTTTAGATTTCTTGGACCATCCCGTTCCTCTTAATCCTGCCTCCATCCTGTCCTCGGACCCGGAAGGTCCTCCGGACCTGAGGGTTATCCTGTCTAATTCTTACACTCACCCGTATATCACATTCTCATAAGAAAAAACTTCACAAAACTTTTTTACCACCGTTTTTTTGACTTCATCAACCGGAACCTCACAGCCCAGCACCCGCAGAGATGTAACCCACCTGCCCTTGATTCCGCAAGGTATCATGCCTTTGTAATGATTCAAATCTGTCGAAACATTAAACGCAAAACCATGCATCGCCACACCACCCGTCACACGCACGCCTATCGCCGCTATTTTATCATTACCGATCCATACACCCCTGTTGGCAGAATCTCTCGCACCGCTCAACCCGAACTCTGCCAGCGTTCTGATAATCACTTCTTCCAAATTGCCAATGTATCCCGTCAGCGTCAGCTTCAAGCCGGCCAGATCAACAATCGGATAACCCACAATCTGACCGGGCCCATGATACGTCACCTGCCCGCCACGGCTTGTCCTCACAACCTCTATCCCCATGCGCGCGAGATCCCCGGCAGACGCCGTAATGTTCGAATCTGTCGCGTTACGGCCAAGCGTATAAACCGGATCATGCTCAACCAGTATCAATGTGTCCGGAATTGCGTTCCGCTTTCTTTTTTCAACAAGACTGTCCTGCAAATCCTTTACAGGATTATAAGCCCGCCGGCCGAGATCAAGAACTTCAAGCGCTGATTTTACTGTTTGCATATTCCGTGCGCCGTGCCTACTTTTTTGAAAGCCGCAATGCACTTATCAAGATCTTCACGCGTGTGTCCTGCCGAAATCTGAACACGGATACGCGCGGCACCCTTAGGCACAACAGGATACGAAAATCCAATGACATAAATCCCTTCCTTCAAAAGATCATCCGCCATATCAGCCGCCAGCTTTGCCTCACCAAACATTATTGGCGCTATTGGATGCACACCCGGCCTTATGTTAAATCCCAGTTTTGACATCTTTTCCCGGAAATATGCCGTGTTCTCCGCCAGCTTGTCCCGCAGTTCCGTCGTTGACGAAAGAAGATCTATACACGCGATGGCCGATGTTACCAGCACAGGCGGAAGTGAATTACTGAAAAGATACGGCCGGCTCCGCTGTCGCAGAAGCTCTATTATTTCCTTCCTGCCCGCCGTAAACCCGCCCGCCGCGCCGCCCAGTGCCTTACCGAGCGTGGAAGTTATTATATCCACATCACCCAAAACCCCGCAGTGCTCAATCGAACCGCGCCCGGTAGGCCCGAAAAATCCCGTCGCGTGTGAATCATCCACCATCATTAAAGCCCCGTATTCACTCGTTATTTCCCTGATTTCCTTGAGCTTGGCAACATCACCGTCCATCGAAAATATACCGTCTGTTGCCACAATGATTTTGGGCGCCCCTGCTTTCTTTGCCTCTTCAAGACATCTCCTCAAATCATTCATGTCATTATGCTCAAACCTGTAACGCACCGCTTTGCATAAACGGATTCCATCTATAATCGAAGCATGATTCAGCGCATCACTGATAACAGCATCTTCTTTTCCAAGCAGAGTTTCAAACAAACCGCCGTTAGCGTCAAAGCATGATGTGTAAAGAATCGTATCTTCCGTTCTCAGAAAGTCCGATATCTTTTTCTCCAGAAGCTTGTGTATCGTCTGAGTACCGCAAATAAACCGCACCGATGACAGACCCATGCCAAATTCATCAAGCGCTTTTTTCGCCGCCTTCTTCAAAACATCACTGTTTGACAAGCCCAGATAATTGTTCGCGCAGAAATTCAACACCTGCTTGCCGCCAACGCTGATGGTTGCCGACTGGGGCGATTCTATTATCCGCTCTTTCTTGTAAAGACCGGCTTCTTTTATCTCGTTAATTTCCTTTGCGAACAATTCCAACACCTTCATGACATAACCCCCATCTGATTTTTTAACCACAGAGCACACGAAGACTCAGAGAATAGCAAATACAGGGCTTTCATCAAATCACGATACACCTTTCATCCTTGATCATATCCTGTCCTCTGACCCGTCCTCTGACCCGGAAGGTCATCCGGACCTGAGGGGAAGGTCATCGCCTCGCCCCGGAAGGGCTCCGGCCCTGAGGGCGGACCTGAGGGTAATCCTGTCTAAACACCTCTCTTCCCCTCTCTTCTCTCTTCTCATGCCCAGTTCAGAACTATCTTGCCACACTGTCCAGAGTTCATAAGCTCAAAAGCTTTTTCAAAGTCCGGATACTCAAGGCGGTGTGTCACCACGGGCTCAACATTCATACCGCTCTGAAGCATCATCGTCATTTTGTACCATGTTTCATACATTTCCCTGCCGTAAATGCCTTTTATTGTGAGACATTTCAATATCACCGTGTCCCAGCTTATGGCGCAATCCGAAGGCTGAATGCCGAGCATCGCTATCTTGCCGCCATGCACCATATTGGCAAGCATATCGCGCAAAGCGTGCGGATTACCCGACATTTCAAGCCCCACATCAAAACCTTCTGTCATTCCAAGTTTGGTTTGTATATCTTTCACTTTTTCCTTGCTGACATTCAGCGCCGCGGTGGCGCCCATCTTTTTGGCGATCGCGAGCCGGTAATCGTTAACATCCGTAATCACCACATACCTCGCGCCGGCGTGTCTGGCTATCGCCACCGCCATGATGCCTATCGGGCCGGCGCCGGTTATCAGCACATCTTCACCAAGCAGGTCGAACGAAAGCGCCGTATGCACGGCATTGCCTAGCGGATCAAAATAAGCATAGGTTTCAGCCGGTATTTTCGGATTACAATGCCACACATTGCTCACCGGTATTACAACATACTCGGCAAACGCGCCGTTTCGGTTCACACCGAGCCCTTTTGTGTTGGCACACCAATGACGGCGGCCAGCCAGACAGTTACGGCAATGCCCGCAGACGATGTGCCCTTCGCCGCTTACCATGTCGCCGGGTTTCACCCCTTGAACATTACTTCCGGCATCTTCAACAATACCCACAAACTCATGCCCTATTACCGTGGGAATTTTTATCGTGTTCTGCGACCACTTATCCCAGTTATAAATATGCAGATCAGTTCCGCAAACGCCGGTCTTAAGCACCTTTATGCGCACATCGTTAATACCGTAATCCGGCACCGGCACATCCGCCATCCACAAACCTTTTCCCGCTTCTTTCTTAACCAGAGCTTTCATATTTTTTACCCGCCAGATATTTTTGCTTTAATTGAACCTTCAAAAACAGAACAACACTATAGCAGGATTTTACCGGCACGCAAACACGGAACACAGCCTTTCTGTCGCGCAGTTTCCGGCCTTTTTCACTCTCAAATTCCGGCTTCTGTTTTTCAAATTGATAGTGATCACAAATTATCCAGCGGGCTTTTCACCGCCAAACCCGGCCTGTTAAGAACATGCGTGTATATCATAGTTGTAGAAACATCGGAATGCCCCAGAAGTTCCTGCACCGTTCTGATATCATACCCCGACTCCAGCAAATGAGTGGCAAACGAATGCCGCAACGTGTGACAACTCGCGTTCTTTACGATTCCCGCCTTATTGGCCGCTATCTTCAAAGCCTTTTGGATGGTCTGTTCATTCACATGATGCCTCCTCACTTTTCCGCTTCTGGGATCTGTCGAATAATTCACCGCTGGAAACACATACTGCCAGCCCCACTCTTTCCCAATATTCGGATATTTCCGTTCTAGAGAAGGCCACACATAGACATCTCCAATACCGGCTTGCTTATCTGCTTCAAAAAGCTCCCTGACCCTCAATAGGTGTTCTCTTAGTGTCTCCACATACTTATCCGGCAGGATCGTAATCCTATCCTTCTCTCCCTTTCCATCACGCACCATGATCTGCTTCGTTTCTAAATCAATATCCTTAATCCTCAACCGAACACATTCCATCAGCCTCAATCCTGAGCCGTAAAGCAGTCCCGCCATAAGCTTTGCTGTACCTGTAAGATATCCAAAGATCCCCTCCACTTCCTTCCGTGTCAGCACAACTGGCAACCGTTGCGGACGCCTCGCATACTCGAAATCACCAAACTCCCCGAGTTCAACATTCAAAACCCTCCGCCAAAAGAAAACCATCGCGCACAGGGCCTGATTCTGAGTGCTCGCGGAAATCCTTTTTTCATTTGCCAAATAATCCAGGTATTGTTTCACATGATCCGCTGTCAACAGCAGAGGATTTTTCATGTCATGAAACACTAGGAATCGCGCGATCCAGTTCTCGTAAGATTGCTCTGTTCTAATTGAGTAATGCCTTTTTCGTATTTCGGTGCGTAGCTGTTTAAAATATTTTTCAAAGAGCTTCTCCCATCCCTTTCCGTCGAGGGAATCCTTGAAAAACTCTTTTTTCTTCACTGGCCGCCACGGCTTATCTCCGCTTTCTATCTCCAGTTTGGCGGGAAAATGGAGATGCGGCTCCTTCCACTGTTCCCATGGAAAGTTTTCAGCCCAGTTTGATTTCACAATTTTCTGAAAAAGGATGCGAAGGGCGTCAACAATCTGGGCATACGACCACTCATCCCGCGCTTTCTCTTTTGTTGCACTTGCAAGATAGTACTCCATATCCTCAACCGTATGAGTTTTAAGACTAAGCCCCTCGGCATTTTTGATGTAACAATCAACAGCGTTGACATACCAGTCGACAGACCTTTCATCTACGCCATTATCGAGAACGGCAGACCTGTAATCATGCCAGAACTTATCAATCTGCTCTTGAGTAATATGTTGCTTCATAAATGTTTCCTTATTGACAAAAGCCGCGTTAATGAGTACCTTTTATATAAATATAAAGTAATTTAGACGTATATATTAACTATATTATCTAGACGTACATACGTCTAGCAATATGTTAGGTGCAGAAGATTAAGGAGAAATTATGCGCTTCAGGAATACTTTATTGATTACAGTTTTATTCTCACTGGTTTGCAGCATTTCCGTTCTTGGTGATGATGCCAAGTTAAAGGAAGACATAAAAGCAACACGAGATTTAACAGAAAAAATAATCAAATGGTCAGTTGCAGGTAAAATTGACGACATATGGAATGTTTGTTCAGATAAGAAAACAAAGGAACTAATCAATTTATATGGTGACGAGACCAAAGCAAAAGACTTCCTAAGGAAACAGTATTCCACAATCAAGGCGCATCACTGGACTATCATTGGTGAGAATTACGAGAAGTCAAATGATAGCCTTATGATCACCGTAAATGTTTTTGAGACGGAGAAAGATACCCCATTTCAAAAGAAACAACTCTGCTTCGTCAGGGAATCAGGAAAATGGAAGTGGATTAATTGAGATCACCTAACAAGGCACTCCATGGTACTCGGTGAACCGCGGCGGTTCACCTCAACCATGAGCGCAAACGTTGGCGAAAGAAATGAGAAGATTTGCAGGTATAGTTCTGGTACTGACCGCAGCCGGACTGTTCTCTGGATGCGCCGCCACATGCGCCATATCAACCATTCTTGGGCCGACCACAAGACTGCACGGTGTCGTTCGGGACCAGAACGGGAATCCTGTGCCCAATTGTCCGCTGGAAGGTGGTTGGGAACATTCTCTTTCGTGGGACGCCTGGTGGTGGACAATGTCATACTTTGGCCATCATACTCTGTTCATGACAGATGCAGACGGTTCATGGAACTTCTCGCGTCGTGGCGTTGCCAGGATCTTCGTCGAGATTCCCAGAGACTGTAACCAGAACTTCTTCCCAGGCTACCGGCCCGGTCCTGACTGGCTCGTCGGTGGACACCCGCAGGAGATCAACCAGACGAACACTTACGTGATCGGCGTTCAGCTTGACACCAATCTCGTGAACCAGACTTACACCCCCCGTTGGGGAGACTGGAAAGGCGACAAGTACAAGAGTCTTCGACGACGGCGGGGACTCCCATGAGAGAACAAGGGCATCGCCAACAACCACCTGCATGATATTCTCGCTCCGCTCGAAATCATGAGGCGGGACGTTCGACCACAAGAAATGAAGAAGAATATCAGAAGAGTAATGGCGCTCGGCATCGCAGCATTGCCCTCGGTGGCCTCGGCCAATGCCGGAACTCCATTGATGTGGGCAGGCATGCTGCATCTGGTCTTCGGTAACCTGCTCATCGGGCTGCTTGAAGGTTATCTGTTGGCCAAGATCTTTAGGCTGCATAAGGGGAAGAGCATAGGGATTCTCATTCTCGCCAACTACTTTTCAGCCTGGGTTGGTGGCCTCTTCCTACGGGGCGCTATTGTGCGCGCTCTCCCACTCGATTTGTATAACGCATGGTTCTTCTTCTGGGCAATGGTCGTTCTCACTTACCTCATGACCTTGGTGCTAGAATTTCCCTTCGTGGTTTTGGCTTTCCGCCGAGACCCCCGATGGTTGCGAAAATCCATCAAGGGTTCGTTGGTGATTCAGACTGTGTCCTATCTGCTGTTGTTCGGGTGGTACTGGCTGGCGAGCGGTACGTCGCTGTACACGCGAATGGAGATAGTCCAGTTGTCAGCGATGTCTCTCCCGGAAAAGGTTCTGATGTACTTCATCGCGGCTGACGATGGAAATGTGTACAAAATGAACCTCACAACGACCGAGAGACGCAAGGTCTTCGAGTTGACATCCACCGATGCCAATGATCGCCTCTTTGTCCGAGCCTCGTCAGAAAACACCAACCGGTGGGACTTGGTGGCTCGTCTCGTGGCGCAAGACCGACGTCATCCGAAGTTGATTACCGTTGAGAGGGCTTTTGCGGCGGAGGCTGCGCCGAGTTGGCGCGGCACGCACACTGACCCACCAGAAGAAGAGGACTCGTGGTTCAACTTTGGGCAGGCAGCAAGACTGGGCACCGCTAAGAATAGCCAGTGGGAGTTCTGGTCTGGCTTCTGGCCGGTTGAGGGGTTACGCGGAACGCAGACCAATTCGGGAGCACAAGTCCACTTCTCGTTCGAGACCCCTTTCGGAGCATGGAATGTCCGCAACGCAACGCTGCTTCCGAGTGACAAGGTTCTGTTCCAGATGGGGCAGGATCAGATATGTATCTTTGATCCGGCTGCGAAGCGGGTCGCCCTTGTGACCAAGGGGCGAGGACCGATTCCAGTCATGGAAGAGGACCGGTCGAACCAAGCGCCGGAGGATACGGCTCGCAAGCTCGCCGATCCTCAGCGCTGACGTTCGGCTCGGGAGACGACGATAATGAACAGAGTGTTGATTCCTGTGGTCACGGTCGTTCTGGCCGTTTCAGGCTGCGCCTTGCTGCCTCAGGCACGTGAGAAGGACAACGTGGCCACCGCGCGAGCGTGGTTGGCCCAACTTGCTCGACAAGACACAGTCTTGTCCGAAGTGACAGGTTGCATGTCGAGTGAGTTCAATTTCGATGGCACTCTCGACTCTGGCGAAAAGGCGATTCGGGACCGTGTGCAGGAGATGCGGAACGTCCTTACGTCCTCAGCGGTATCAGTGGAGTTCACGGATTTCAGGTGCCTGACCAAGCGCGAGGCAGAGAACCTCATGACGAATTCTGGCCACAGGAAGAAGTATGCTCTCACTGCGGCGCGAACGCACTCCATGGTGCTTTTCTCCCTGCGAGCGACTCTGAAACCCACCGGCGGAACCAACGTAGATGGAGTCTATCTTGGTTTCGATTCAGCCGGGCGAATGATATCATGGTTTGACTGAAACAAGGACGAAGCCGAACAAGGCGGTTCACCGTATTCCTCACCCGCTGCGGGTTCGGAATCCGGTGACCGCTGACGTTGAGCCTGTCGAAAAAGTGTTTTAAGGATCATTTCTGGATTGGTTTTTGAATTTATTGTGTTAAGCTTTCAGCAAGGAACACGAAAGAACCCTTATGGAGGTTTAACACATG
>JBFZFB010000105.1:0-2904 GCA_041306605.1 Lentisphaerota bacterium
TGTTCTTCGTTTATGCCCATCATGGCTTATGCCCTCCTTAATTGTAGGAGAACTTACCATAATCTTCTTTCCTCTTAAACTATAATCAGTCATTAATTCGATTTGGGCAACACGCCGTTGAGACCTGACCCCAATTCATATCTTGGGGTCAGCCCTTAAAACAAGCAATAAATGGTTGACGGGCGGAGGGTGAAAGTTGTAAATTGCGGGTATGGCAAGGAATCTGAGAGTTGAGTATCGGTGGAGATTCGTTTCGCGAGTGGGTGGATGAGATTTATCAGAAGCTTGTCGAGAAGTGTGATGTAAAGGAAGACGTTTCATTTGCGCAGGGCTGGCGCTGAACTGGTCGAAAATCATGGGCTTAGCCGCCAAGTTGATAAGGCTATGAATCGTCTGTCCACGTTGAGGGAAGGTAACAAATCAAAGGAGCATAGTAATGCGTATTTTAAGGGCTGACCCCGATGCTCCCACGGGTACTTCCTGACATTGCAGTTTCGGGCAGACCCGCAGTCATTCGATACGAATTTGGGCGGATGGTGGACTATCGCCAACACGCTTCGCGTGTTTCGCAGTCGTCCACCGCTGACCGCAGAGGAACAACAGTCCCTCAAACAGACGGACAATCTTCAGCAATGCCTCAAGAACCTCATCATTATCGACGCCTGCAAGGAACAACTTCAGCGAGACAACAACCTACGCAAGGGCACCGTAATCCCGTCGCACCTCTGGAAGCGATTTGAGGGGAAGATTTCGTTTCAGTGTCCATCCGGTGGGACTTACTCTATTGGGAATGTCGGAGAGCCATCGTCATGCAACATACCGGAGCATCAACAGTGGCACTTGGCAGCGTGGAAGCAAACCAATCCGTAAGTGAAAGACTGTGCCCCTGAGAAGGAGGAAGTTGGAATGAACCTACAAACGTTCGTGAAGGAAACCCTCATACAACTCGCCAAGGGAATCCGTGAAGCGCAAGGTGCGTTACAGGATACCGGTGCGATGATCGCGCCAAGAGAAGTATGGACGCCCGATGCATCCTCCCACGCCATTGTGTTTTCCGCCCCGCGGAAGAGCAACGACGTTGGACGCCCCATTTCCATGGTTGAGTTCGATGTCTCGGTGACGGTCGAGGAAAAGAAGGGGAAGGGCGCCGAAATCAGGGTCGGGAGCGGCTCTATCGGATTTGGCATTTTCGGAAGAAAATCACTGACAGACCAAACAACCAGCCGAGTGAAGTTCACGGTTCCTGTTGCTTTGCCAGCAGAAGGAGAGACGACTGGCTAACAAGGCGGTCGAACACTACGCCGCGAAGCGCGGCGAGGTTCACCGCCGACGTCGTCTCTTGCATCCAACCCTTTCCCTTTCTGCAATCTGTCTTGCCTCGCATCAACTTGATGGCGTGTTTCCTCTCATACCCGCTGGTTAAACAGAATTCATCAATTATCCTACTCTTGTATGCCAGCCCAGATCCAGCATACCTCTTATGCGCCTGCTCCAAGTATTCTTTCCTGCTTCGTTGACTCATTTTCATGCCCCTTTCTCCGGTGTCATGTATTTTGAGGCAAATCGCGTACTCCTGGAATATCCGGATTAATCTTGTTGTCCGAGCTCTGAAATTATATTCTCACCTTTTGGGCCCTTCAGGGTCAGACCTAGAAACTAGAAAATAAAAGATTGGATGGTCAGCCCTCAAGCGGATAAATAAGGATTGATCAGAAAAATTACAGGTGAATATATTTGAATTCCTTTTGGTGCCTGATCCCTCTATCGCGCATAATTTTCAAAAACGCCGTATTCAAAATGTCAGCTATCTTTTTCGTGTAGTTTTATCGCACTGCAAATATCATCCATTCAACCTGCAAAAAGTGAATTGACTTTATGTTTTAAACCCCGTAAAAGTACACAAAACTATCTAATAACTTGTTGGACGATAGGAGGAGGATACATGAGCGTTTTCCGCCCAAAGAAGGAAGATTCCATTGTCGTCGACACAACGACTGGCAGACGCCGCGGCTTGAAAGCCGAAGTGTTCGGTGCCTTCAACCCGAGTATGCTTGGCTTGGGCGATGTGAAGAAGGAAGCAGAGGCCATTCCGGCGATCAGCGCTATCTTTGACCTTCAAGGCTTCACGAACTTCTGCAAGCAGATCGAACCGGAGTTGTCAGTCCCAGCGTTCCTCAGCGCATTTTTGGACTGGATGTTCGACTCTATCAAGGAGGAAACCAAAGAGTCAGCACAAGATGGTGCCGTGCTGATGTATCATGACCTTCCATTCTATGCAAAGTTCCTCGGTGACGGACTGCTGTTAGTCTGGTCCGCAAAGGGTATGGGTGCGGTAGCTCAACACAACCTCATAATCTCACTTCACAGGATTTGCGAGAAGTACCGAAAGGTCTTCCTCCCCAAGATGAGAAAGAAGGTTGTGGAACCGCCTGACCGCCTGCGATGCGGGATTGCGAAGGGGACTGTGCTTTCCGTGGGAGACGGCAACGACTTTGTTGGGTCGTGCATTAACCTCGCAGCCCGACTGCAGAAACTCCCGGGATTGACCTTCTCCTTTGCTGCTCGCGGTTTTGATCCGGAATCCCGGTGGGAACCGGACACACTCAAGAATTGGACCCTAAAGATCGCCTCGATCCGGGGAATCGGAGAGAATGAGTTAGTCTACGTACGCACAGCGGAATACTCGAAGCTTACGGGACCGGACAAGGACTTCTTCAGAGATCCATGAGACCGTCCAACAAGGCACCGGAGGCGACGCGATGACCCGCGCGCCTCAGTGCCGCCGTGTGCGCCGGGCATGCGGCGTGACTAGGAGGTGACCACGTCATGAGACATGGCGAGGAAGTCCTCTACCCAGGCAAATAGCGCAGAGCCGAAGGGTTAGCGAAAGGGCAAGGGCGCCGT
>JBFZFB010000106.1:0-3079 GCA_041306605.1 Lentisphaerota bacterium
AGAAGATAACTATTTGCAAGGTGGATGGTCGTTTCAATCCGGTACCGGGGACGGAAAAGACGTTTCATGTGGATACATTATTGATAGCTGTTGGGCTTTCGCCGATAGATGAGCTTTATAAGAAAGCGAAAGAATACAAAATGAAAGTGTATGATGCCGGTGATGCGCAGGAGATTGCCGAGGCAAGCGCGGCAATGTTCAGCGGCCGTATTCAGGGCAGGCAGATTGCCATGGCGCTTGGCAAACAATGTATTATTCCAAAAGAATGGAATGAAATTACCAGCGTATTGAGGAGCAAGCCGGGCGGGAAGAAAAGCATGAGTGTGCGCAGGTTGACAGGAAAGGTGTATCCGGTTATTCGCTGTGTGCAGGAGATTCCATGTGATCCGTGCACTACGATTTGTCCCAAGCATGCGATTAAGATAGAGGGCGGTGTAATAATGAAGACACCTTCATTTTTGAGTGATGTTTGTCTGGGTTGCGCGAAGTGCGTTCTGGCGTGTCCGGGTCTGGCTATTATTCTTGTGGATGAAAGTTATGATTCCAAGCATAAACGGGCGCTTTTGACCATGCCGGTTGAATTAAAAGATGGCACGATTGGTGTGGGGGATGAGGTGGTGACAACCGGGTTGGAGGGCGGTAAGGTGGGAACAGGGAAGGTAATCGCGTTCAGAAATGCTGTTTCGCAGGATCACCGCAGGATCATGCTTTTGGAGGTTCCATTTAAGGATCGTCTTCTTGTTGCCGGATTCAGGGTATGCGAAGAGGTTAAAATCGAAGGCGGCGAAGTTGTTCAGGATGGTGATATTATTATCTGCCGATGCGAGCGCGTGAGCAAGAAGGAGATTGTGAAATTAATACGCGCCGGGTATCGGGATATGAATCAGATCAAGGCGGCGCTTCGCACGGGGATGGGTGCCTGCAACGGCAAGACGTGCACGGAGCTGATATTAAGGTTGTTCCGTGAGGAGGGTGTGGATTTGAAAGATGTAAAACTTCCATTGAACCGGCCGCCGGAGATGGAAGTGCCGTTGGGTGTTCTGGCCGGGATGAAGCGCAGGTAATTCTTTTGGGGAATACAGGTATGGGCAGTAATTATGATGTTATAGTGATAGGCGCCGGAAGCGTAGGCCTTCCGATAGCGCTGTTTATGACATTGGCGGAGCGTAAGGTTCTAGTGCTCGAAACGGATTTTGCGGTGGGTCAGGGTCAGAACAAGGCGGCTATAGGTGGGGTGCGCGCGACTCATTCGGACCCAGCGAAGATACTCATTTGTCAGGAGAGTCTGCGTATTTTTGGCGAATGGCAGGAGACATACGGGCAGGACATAGGCTGGAAAAAGGGCGGGTACAGTTTTCCGGCTTACACGCAGAGGGAGGAGAATATTCTCAAAAATCTTCTGCCGGTACAGAAATCCTTTAAACTTAATATCGATTGGCTGGATGCTGGAGATATCAAGAAAGTTATACCCGGAATATTGCCGGATGGGTTGATTGGCGGAACTTTTTCACCTGATGATGCTCAGGTTTCGCCGTTGCTGGCGATAGACGCGATGTTCCGTGTGTCATTGGAGAGGGGCTGTGATTACCATTTTCGTGAAAATGTTGTAGACATTATAATAGAAGGAAGCCGGGTTAAAGGTGTTAAGACGGAAAAGGGCGCTTATTACGCACCAGTGGTGGTAAACGCGGCTGGTGCTAATGCGAATCAGATAGGGAGGCTGACGGGGCTTGATCTGCCGGTAGTTCCTGACAGTCATGAAGCAGGCATTTCTGCGCCGATGGAGCAGTTTCTTGGTCCGCTGGTTGTTGATATACGGCCCGGTCCGGAAGGGAAGACATCGAATTTCTATTTTGCGCAGAACAAAGAAGGAGCTGTTATTTTTTGTTACACGCCGAGCAAATTATTTATTGGCACGGACCGGGAGTCCACCTCCGAGTTTCTGCCGGTGGTTGCCAAGCGCATGATCGGGTTGTTGCCGCGTTTGAAGAACATGCTGGTACGGCGTGTTTGGAGGGGGATGTATCCGATGACGCCGGATGGTTTGCCTATATGTGATGGGGTGAAAGAGGTTGAAGGATTATATCTTGCTGTTGGCATGTGCGGGCAGGGTTTCATGATGGGGCCGAGTGTTGGCCGCAATATGGCAAATCTTATAATACATGGCAAACCTCTGATTGAAGAAAAAGTTTTCAATACTTTGAGTTTATACCGTGATTTCTATGCTTCCAAAAAAGAAGCGTTGAAATAGCTGAACCTCTATTTTCCTCTGGTATCAGCTTGTTTAATCATATATCGAAAACTATTGTTAAAGAACTGGAAGTTTGACAACATTGTCCTAAAGTTTGGATAAAAATATGAGCATCAAGATTATAGACAGTGATTATGTTGTTGTGGGCAGTGGAATTGCGGGTTTGATGTCTGCACTGCACTTGAGCAAAAGTGGGCGGGTGTTTATTGTGACCAAGAAGGACAAGGCTGACAGCAACACCAATTACGCGCAGGGCGGTATTGCCTGTGTGATAAAGTCGGAAGACAGTTTTGATCAGCACATAAAGGACACTTTGGATGCCGGATGCGGGTTGTGTGATGAAAAGGTTGTGAGAAGCATTGTTGAAAAGGGGCCTGAACGAATTGCCGAGATGGAGAAGCTTGGGATTAATTTTGCCCGGAACAATGTTGACGGCGGGTATGATCTTGGGCGAGAGGGAGGTCATTCCAGCAGGAGGGTATTGCATGCGGGTGATATTACCGGCCGTAAAATTGAGGAAGTTCTTCTGGCGCGTGCACAGGCTGAAGCCAATATAAGCATATGTGAACATTACATGGTGATAAATCTGATTACGACAGGATGGCTGGGCCGTTCCGTGTTATCAGATTGCGGCTGTGATACAGCAGGGAACAGATGTGTGGGTGTTTATGTTTTAGACAGGGTGTCAGGGGAAATTCTCGCGATTCGAGCGCCGTATGTGGTTTTGGCAAGTGGTGGCGGCGGGAAGGTTTATCTGTATACGAGTAATCCTGATATAGCCACTGGAGACGGCGTAGCTATAGCGTGGCGGGCTGGAGTTCCTATCAA
>JBFZFB010000107.1:0-18893 GCA_041306605.1 Lentisphaerota bacterium
GGTTCGACATGACAAATCACGTCTGAAATATATCTTGCCATTCACCGCTCCTTTTTTGCACCATTTTTGACAGTACTATATTGACGCATGAGCGTGATTAAGCAATGATCTGCCGCAATAACCATGAAAAAGGGATTTCCAGGGATTAAACAGTTAATGTCGGGTGGATTGATTGTCAATTACCGCTGTACATCCGCCTGCGGCCATTGTCTATACGCGTGCGGCCCACACAGGGAACCTGATTATATGTCGCGCGAGATGGCCCGTAAAGCCCTGCGCAAGGTTCGTGAACTGGGTTGCAGTTCAGTGCACATAGGCGGCGGTGAGCCCTTTCTGAATATCGAAGCCCTGTGCGGTATTCTCGATACCACCCGTGAATGCGGTGTTCTTTTGGAGTATGTGGAAACAAACTGCTTCTGGGCGCGTTCTATCGAAACCGCTGTTACTACACTTGAACCGCTTCGTGATCACGGTCTGCAGACAATCCTGGTATCAATAGACCCTTTTCACAGCGCGTCGGTCCCGTTATGCAGAGTGGAAAATGCCATTGCCGCGTGTGACCGGATCGGCATGCGATCTTTCCCGTGGCAAACGGAATTTATTCAGGAAATACGCCGTCTAGGAACGGAAACCACACATTCCATGTCTGAATACGAAACAGTTTTCGGGACCGGCTATGCGCTGGATGTTATCCGGAGATACGGTATGACATTCGGAGGACGCGTGGTGGAAACATGTTACGGCCGCCTGCCTCGTCACGAAGCAGATGCCGTAATCAATATGGGGGCCCCTTGCTCACGACTGGTTGAGACCGGTCATTTCCATATTGATCCCCACGGTTTTTACATTCCCGGTCTGTGCACTGGGTTGGCAATACGGCTGGAAGATATATCCATGCCCGGTGAATCATACCCCATCTTAAATCTGCTCTACGGGGGAGGAATTGCCGCATTGTATAATTGGGCCTGCAGTGAACATGGTTTTGAGGCAAATAAGTCAGGTTACATGAATGCTTGCCATATCTGTCTGGACATTCGATCATTTCTTGTCCACCGTTCATGCCGGTTTTTCGGCGAATTAGCACCGTCCGGCTTCTACAATGAAATAGCTTCTCGTTTCAAGTAATCTTTTTTTATCGCATAAAATTGAAACATTACAATTCGAAAGCTTGCAGTATTTAACGGATTTTCGGTAGAGTGCCTTTAATGCGCTGGTTTTTATTTTTTATATTATTATCATTGCTCGTCCTGATGTTTTCTTCAGGCTGTTGCGACATCAGGCCGCCAAGGGGCTATGCGCTTACAGAGCGTCCTCTTGAGGTGACTGGTTACTGCAAATGCGGCAAATGCTGCGGGTGGCATCGTACATGGTACGGCCGTCCTGTGTACTCTTCAGGAAATCTCAAAGGTCAGACGAAAAGAATAGGAATCACCGCCACAGGAACAAAGGCGCGGCATGGCACCATTGCCGCAGATACAACATTATATCCTTTTGGCACTGTCATGTATGTCAGAGGCTATGGATACGGACGTGTTGAAGATGTCGGGGGTGATATCAAAGGGCATCATATAGACCTTTACTTCCATAGCCACGTATCTGCTGAAATATGGGGCAAGAAGAAAATGATGGTTAAAATATGGATGCCTCCATCAAAGAAGTCTAAATAGACTCAACCCGCTGATTGCGGATTACGCAGAGCGAGAGGCTGGCTCAATATTTCTTTCAGAACAAAAGCTTTACGCAGGCTATTTCCCTGTGTCAAATCCGCCCTGATCGCGCGTTTGAGTTCCTGCTGTTTGCGGATGGATGGAGAGTTTTTCCACATGTCTGTTTCTTTAGGTATTTCTTTTAGCAACGCGGCGGGAGGCACAGATATTTCCTTCTTTGATGCCTGAGGCTCAAACGATAACGCTCTGCGAGCCACCTTGGGACGTACAGGTATGGGCACATTACGAGCCGAATTTGATGATGGTGGAGGGGGCGGTGACGTGGTTAACTGTGCCGGTTGAGCTTGTGGCGAAGTTTGTGGCTGATCAACACTACCTGTCAGCTTTAGCAGGAATTTTTCCAATTCCTGGGCCGGCGCGCTATAAGAATTTTGAGATGCCTGATCTGGACTCCCGGATTGCTTAATCTGTCGCCTGGCCTTAACAATCTGTGCTATTATGGATATAATAACGACCACCAGCCAAAACAACCCTTCCGGATTAACAGCAGCCAGGTGAATATATTGCAACATGGTACAATCCTGATTTTTTATTTCTTCTGATCTTCGTGTTCTTCGCCTGAAATGGCTTTCCGCATGATTGTATCAGATTCTATATTTTGCAATCTGTAGTAATCCATTATGCCGAGATTGCCTTCGCGAAAGGCTTGCGCCATGGCGCGTTGAACCTCAGACTTGGCTTCAACCACCTTTGCGCTCATTTCCTGAACACGCGCTCTCATTTCCTGTTCATAAGCTACAGCCATGGCTCTGCGTCCCTCGGCTTCGGCCTGACGCATTTGTTTATCGGCTTCAGCGCGTTCTGTTTCCAGTTGCGCACCGACGTTGGAAACGGTGGTTACCCCAGCCACGCTGATATCTGCTATATCAATGGAAACAATTTCAAAACCCGTTTGAGCATCAAGTCCGCTGTCGAGCACTTTACGGCTGATTTTGTCCGGATTCTCAAGAACATCCTTGTATGTCAAAGAAGATCCTATCGCGCTTACAATTCCCTGTCCAACGCGTGCTATGATTGTTTCCTCACTGGCACCGCCAACAAGTCTGTCTATATTGGCGCGAACGGTAACCCGGGCTTTAACAAGAAGGCGAATGCCGTCTTTTGCCACTGCATCAAGCATGCCGCTTCCCGCGGCACCGGTACCCATGGCCGGGCAATCTATAACCTTTGGATTAACACTGGTACGTACAGCATCAAGAACGTCACGGCCCGCCAGATCTATGGCCGCTCCTTTTTGGAAGTTAAGCGGAATATTGGCTTTATCCGCGGCTATCAGAGCGTTGACAACATTGATTACGTCGCCACCGGCCAGATAATGAGCCTCTAGCTCGTCTGTCGACAATCCCAAACCGGCTTTAATAAGCCTGATTCTGGCATCAACAATCAATGACGGCGGAACTCGTCTAAGTTTCATTCCTATCAGAGAGCCGAGCGTCACCTTTGCACCTGACATAAGGGCCCTGATCCAGACTCCAAGAAAATTCAGAAACACTATCAGAAAAGCGACTACCAATAATCCCAGTATAGCCATTACAACAGTAACCATAATATTATTCCTTCCAAAAACAATTAGTGAGGATTAATTGCCATCCGCTTTACGGACTACAACCTTGTTTCCTTCAACTATTATTACTTTAACCTGTTCACCTTTGGAAATCATTCCGCCTTGTGTCACAACATCTACTCTGCGACCGCCTATATTTGCAAAACCGGCAGGGCGCAAATCCGATAAAGCCACACCTTCTTCTCCTATCAATTCGGACAATCCTGTCTCAGTGCCTTTGGCCTGCGAAAGATCTTTTAAGACAGTCATTTTTAGACCAAGAGAAGTTTTGGGAAAGAATTTGGCCCATAGAAATATCACTAATCCGACAAGGAAGATGATGCCGATAGTTATGTAACCGCCTATTGTCGGTCCAAATGCAGAAAAAGCAGTTATGATTGCCCCGAACAGTGCTAGTCCTCCAATAACGCCGAATATACCACCGGGCACAAAAATTTCAGCACCTATGAGAAACAATCCCACAACAAGAAGAATTATAAATATCTGTACCATCATTTAAAAATCAACTCTCTTTGCCAACAATTTCAACTGGTCCTACAACTATACGGTTTCCATGTGTCTCCGCAACAACAATTGGAGTATCTTTTTCGATAAAATCACCACGCGTGACAACGGCAAGCCTGTTTTCTCCGAATAATCCTATTCCTGCCGGTCTCAATGATGTAATTGCCGTGCCCTGCATGCCGATAATATCACCTGTTTGTTCGGAAGCAACAAATCCCTTTTCAGGCGCCAGAGTGGCTCCAAGCATCACTTTCTGGAAAGCATGCGTTTTGGGCAGGAATTTAGCCAGGATCATCATCAGTACAAAAGATACGGCAAGAGATATGCCAAGATTTCTAATTGATGCCTGTATCAATTTGTGTGAAATGGATAACCATGACTGACCGGGATAATGCTCCACCATTCCCATGAAAAGCGCGGTGACCATCAGTGCTATTCCTGTAATCCCAATAATTCCAAAACCCGGTATAAAAAATAATTCTATTATCAGAAGCATTACCCCTGTAATGAACAATATAATTTCACCCATACCTGCCATTCCTGCTATGTGATAGCCCCAAAACCAGATCAACAGGAGCAATGTTCCCAGTATACCGGGCATTCCGAAACCGGGTGTTTTGAATTCGATATACAACCCGAGCAATCCGCCAATGAGCAATAAAGCTGACAACAATTCAATATACCGGGCTATTTTCTCAAGGTATGTTATCTGCAGAGTTACAACTTTGCTGTCCTGTAGTCCTATTTTTCCCAGAAGTTCATCAATGCTGGCAACTGTTCCGCTCGAAAGGAGCGGATGTTGTTTGTTTTTCTCTCCAACAAGTCTTTCTGCTTCAACATTGGTGAGAGTCAGCAATTCACCTTTTTTGCATATAACTTCGTCGCCTATTTTGTATTCAATTTCAGGACGAACCATTGCCTCCGCAAGCAGAGGATCGTGACCTTTCCTTTGCGCGGCAGACCGTATGAGCGCGGCTGTAGGTGATACAGCCTTTTCCCGCAAGCCTTCCGGCACTTCCTTCGCGTCGCCTATAGGGGACATCATTATCGGCATGGCGTCACCAATGCGACTGCCCGGAGCCATATATATCTTGTCCGTGGCCAATGCGATGATGGCACCGGCAGAAATAGCGTCATGATTAACGAATGTGTATGTTTTGATTTTGGTACTGCTTATAATATTTACAATTTCCTCAGCGGCATCCAGACGTCCGCCCGGAGTGTCCATATCCAGAATAATTGCATTAGCTTTATTTTGTTCAGCCTCGGCCACGCCGCGTCTTATAACATACAGCAGGCCTCTTTCTATCATTCCTTTTACAGGAATAACATAGACAGTTTTATTTATTGTTTCAGATTCTCCTCTACAGAGTGCAGCGGGTAGAATACAGGCCAAAAGCAGTGCACAAATATATGGTTTCATAGGCGAATATTATGCATAATTTTGTAGTAATGTTCAATGAATATCTCCATATTTGAGATAGTTTAACGCGTTTTGAAACAGGCTCTGTTTTCAATGTTGTTATAGCGGATAAAAATAATGAAACTTCAAGAATGCATGGCTCTTGTGACCGGCGGCGCGGTAAGAATCGGCAGGGCAATCTGCGAAGCTTTGGCCACGGAAGGTTGCGGAGTCATTGTTCACTGCAACAACTCCATAAAAGAAGCGGAAGAATTGGCAAAACAAATCAGAACAACGAATGCACGCGCGCATGTTGTGAGAGGAGATTTGACCAGCCGCCAAAAATGCAGGGATATTGTTGATGAAGCATGGCGCAAAGAGGGCCGGCTGGATATTCTGATTAACAATGCCGGAGTATTCCATAAAGATTCATTGATATCCGCTACAGATGAAGAATTTCTTGCGCAGATAGCCATAAACTTTCAAGCACCGGCATGGCTGACATTCGCATTTTCGAAAAAAATCAAAGACAAAAGCCACGGTGCGGCAATCGTAAATCTGCTGGACAGACGTATTATGAGTCCGGGGGATGATTGTCTGCCTTATGTTGTTTCAAAAAAAATGCTGGCAGAGTTCACCAGAACATCTGCAATGGAACTCGCGCCGACTATTACTGTAAACGCGGTGGCACCCGGAGCCGTTTTGCCGCCGCCACGAAAATCAGGTGAATATGTGAAAGATATGGCAGGCAATGTGCCGCTAGGTATAAAATGCACTCCTGCTGATGTCGCGGCGGCTGTTGTTTTCCTGTTGAAATCGAAAGGAATAACCGGACAAACAATATTTGTAGATGGCGGTCAACATTTCGTCATATAATCAATTAATTTTGAAGGAGGGAAAACAATGGATAAAATGCACATAAGAGATCTTAAAGCCGAGTGCATTATCGGCACAAGGCCAGAAGAAAGACGTACAAAGCAAAGTGTTATTATAAATATTACACTTGAATGTGACCTGCTTCTGGCAGGTGAAAGCGACAGGCTGGACTATACTGTCAATTATAACGATTTGAAAGAGGAGATATTGATGTTTGCAGGTCATAGCGAATGTTTCCTGATAGAACGTCTGGCTGAAAGAATAGCGGATATATGCATGCGCAGGGAACGGGTAGCCGCGGTGACTGTCACTCTGGATAAACCCGCAGCTATTGCAGAGGCGCGTAGTGCCGGAGTTGAAATAACAAGGCGCAAAAAAATATAAAATATCGCGAATGAAAAACGGTTCTCATTATCATGTGGTTGGAGTTGCCGGAGTAGGCATGAACGCGCTCGCGCAGGCATTGGTTGCCGAGGGCTATGAAGTGTCTGGTTCAGACCGATACTATGACCGCGGTCAAGATATGGATGTTATTCGTAAGCTTCGTGAATCAGGCGTATGTTTCACTCCGCAGGATGGATCAGGCATTACCGCGCGCACAAAAGGCGTGGTTGTCAGCACGGCAATTGAAAATGATAATCCGGACATTCAATCTGCCGGCAAGCTGGGAGTGCCTGTGATTCATCGCGCCCGAATGCTTGCGCGGCTTATAGGCGACAGCAAGTGCGTTGCTGTTACAGGAACATCCGGCAAGAGCACAGTTACAGGAATGATTGGATGGATATTGGAGCAAACCGGTTACAATCCCATTGTTGTCAATGGTGGTGTTGTTATCAACTGGTGTAATGAAAAGACTATAGGCAACGTGAGGCACGGGGCAGGGGATCTATGGGTGATCGAAGCAGATGAAAGCGATCGCTCATTGATGGAATTCAATCCGGATTGGGCCATTATAACCAACATATCGAAGGATCATTTTGAAACAGACGAAACCATAAGGCTTTTCAAAGATTTCAGCAGGCGCGTAAAACAATGGCGAGTAAGCCTTCTGGATGAACCTGATATTTTCCATGATTTCAATCCCTATCTTTCAGCCTCAGGCAGTAGTTTCCGTTATGGTGATACAGTTTTCACTTTAAATATTACAGGTAAGCATAATGCTGAAAATGCATTACTTGCCGTTATCTTTTGCGTTAAGTTCGGGGTGGATCCAGAGAAGATTGCGGAAGCGTTAAGTTCATTCAGAGGGATACAGCGGCGGCTGGAAATAATAGGAAGTATTAACGGTGTTACTGTTATTGATGATTACGCCCATAATCCTGCAAAAATATCTGCCGTCTGGCGCGCCATGTCTGCATATCACAAGCGGGTCATTGGTGTATGGCGCCCCCATGGTTTCGGGCCATTAAGAAATATGATGAAAGAACTGGAGGATTCGTTCGGCGCGGTATGCCGCGGGTCCGACTCGATATATCTGCTTCCGGTGTATGATGCCGGAGGCACTGCAGACAGAAGTTTGAACTCTGATAATCTCGCAGAAAAACTGATTGATCGCGGCCTACGCGTCAAATTAGCCGAAGATGTGAATGTTCTTGCAGAGGAAATAGCGGCTAATGCAGAAACCGGTGATGCCGTGTTGATAATGGGAGCGCGTGACCCCGGATTGCCTATTCTAGCCCGGCAGATTCTTACTGAGTTGAAAAAGCGTTCTTGTCGTCTTCAAGAATAACATCCACCGGCGGCTTGCCCTTTTTCAAGGAGTAGATCATGTAGATGATTCCTCCAAAAATGCTCCATGTGAGCATGGCTCCGTAAACCAGTAATGACAATGGTACCGCTTGAGTTTCGGGCACGCCCATAACTGCGAGAAGGAATTTGGTAGCCACTTCTCTTGTGCCAAGACCACCGGGTGTTGCTGGTATAGCGGCGATAGCGTTTATAATCAGGAATAACGCGAGATAATCAAAGAAAGGCATTCTTACGCCTAAAGCCATTCCCATGAAAAAAGCACAAACAACCAGTGAAATGTGATTCAGAATTGACAGAAACATGGTTCGAGCAAGCAATCCATGATGTTTAAGGCATATATTGAAGGCATTGTATATTTTGCCGATTACACGGCCAAGAGCTGTTTTCGCCTCGAGTTTGCGAAAAAACGCCCAATCTTCAAATATGTTCTTCCTGAAAACTAAAAATAATATGCCGCAAGTCCCTACCAGCAGGCTGGCATTAAAGACAAGCGCTAATCTGGTTTCACGATATTGAAGAAAAAATGACAGGCGTGAGCCCATTACTATTGTACACAGCAGAATGAGCGCGAGGAGTCCGACTAATCTGTCAATGAATACAGTCGCCACGACTTCTGCTTTTTTACTCTCTGTTTCCTTGGCGACGTAGTAGGCCTTAACAACATCACCACCGACTGCTCCGGGCATGAAAGCATTAAAAAAATGACCTATGAAATACAGTGCTACAACCCGGCCTGTGGGCAGAATTATACCTTGAGCATTAAGCAGCATTTTCCATCTGAAAGCGCAAATTAGCAGGCACAACAGGCAGGCCGCAAGACCGGCAAGAAGCAACGGCCAGTGGATGGCTGCTGATTGAACAGCTTCTGCCAGCTTTTCTTTGTTTTCCATTTTAACAAAAACAAAACAAATAAGACCGATACCCAGAACTAGCTGTATGAGAGAAGTTATTTTTTTCTTCATATTGTCAATTGATTTCCGACATCATATCCTGAAAAGTTTTTATTAACGGTATTTCTGTTTTCCATCCCGTTTGATTTGCCAACTTGGACACATCAAGAACAGGAGACCTGTCGGTAGGCCTGAATTTATCCGGATCGGTTTTGATTTCAGGTTTTACGCCTACAAGCTTGCACAGAAGTTTCAGAATATCCTCAACAGTAAAAGGCTCTTGAGATGAAATATTATAAGCCTCTCCGGGAGCGCCTTTTTCAATCAACTGGCGATAAGCGCGCACGACATCTCTGACATCACAGAAATTGCGCACGCTCTTAAGGTTGCCTACTTCCATTACGGGCTTTTGTTTACCAAGTGATATCGACTTCAGCTGGCTTATAAAAGACGGTATTACAAACAGGTTGGATTGACCGGGCCCCGTGTGATTATTGGGGCGGGCTGTCATAATGTGCATATTATATTTTTTGGCATAAGCCAGACCGGCAAGATCCGCCGCTGTTTTAGAAATGCCGTATATACTGACAGGGAGAAGCGGAGCATCTTCTTTAATTGGTTCCCGTGCAGTTGTTGCGCCGTAAACCTGAGATGTGGACACCAGCAGTATTTTCGCTTTAGGCGCAAACTGATGAAATGCGTTTAATACATTCATGGTGCCCTTGATATTGACTGAAAGCATCAGATCAGGGTCAGACTGCCCCGAAGGCACAAAGGATATTCCGCCCAAGTGAATGCAGGCATCAGGTCTTGATGAAGCAACGGCGTCGTTGATATTTTCAGTATTGCGCAAATCAGCAATAATGGAGCTTGCGTTGTGATGCGGTGTTTGCCCGAAATCCGTATCAAGCATTATGACATTGTGTCCATCCTGAATCAAATCCTGAACAAGATGTCTGCCCACAAAACCATTAGCACCTGTAACTAGAACACGCATACACTATTTCCATATATAATTGTGAACTGCCGGGAAATACAAATCACACATTTAATGCGATTGTTACTTACCCGTGGAATGTCTTTCCATATCGGCATCAACCATCATTTTAACGAGCCCTTTAAAGTCAACTTTGGGCGTCCAGTTGAGAACATTTCTGGCCTTGGAGCTATCTCCAAGCAGGTGATCAACTTCAGCCGGACGAATAAATTGCGGGTCTATACGGACATATTTTTCCCAATCAAGTCCCACACAATCAAAAGCCTCTTTCACGAGATCGCGGACAGAATGAGCAATGCCTGTGGCAATAACAAAGTCATCAGGTATATCCTGCTGGAGCATGAGCCACATTGCCTCAACGTAGTCCCCGGCAAATCCCCAATCGCGATGAGCATCCAAATTGCCTAGTTTCAACTCTTTAGCTAGCCCCAGCTTGATTCTGGCGACTGAATCCGTGACTTTGCGGGTAACGAATTCCATGCCACGCCTCGGGCTTTCATGATTAAACAATATGCCGGAAACGGCAAATATATTATAACTTTCACGGTAATTCACGGTGATATAATGGCCAAAGACTTTTGAAACTCCATAGGGGCTTCGCGGATGGAAGGGGGTTTTTTCGGTTTGCGGCACTTCGCGGACTTTTCCAAACATTTCACTGCTGGATGCCTGATAGAATTTAGCCTTAGGGCATACCCGGCGCATAGCCTCAAGCATGCGCGTTACACCTATTGCGGTGAATTCTCCTGTAAGAATAGGCTGACTCCATGAGGTTGGAACGAATGACATGGCGGCCAAATTGTATATTTCGTCCGGATTAACTTCTTCCATGAGCTTTATCAACGACAATTCATCGAGAAGGTCAGCCTGATTCAAGGTGATTTTATCCTTGATATGCGAAATACGCTCAAATGCTTCCGTACTGGATCTGCGAACCATTCCGTGAACTTTGTATCCTCCTTTTGCCAGAAGAAAATCGGCGAGGTAGGATCCATCTTGGCCTGTAATGCCGGTAATTAGTGCTGTTTTCATATTGAAGTTTCCTTTTTTGTGTTGCTAGAGGGAATTTGCCATATTTCTTGTAGTATTTTCAATGCGTTTTTGATATCGAGAGGTGTTACGGTTGCAGAAGGTTCAAAAACCAACAAAGTATCAGCGGTTATAAAATCCTTAAAAGAGGCAAAATCAACATTACCATTTGGAGGCATGATATGGTCATGAGCCGGAGGCAGAACATCATGAACATGCATGCCGGCCAGCCAGGGCAAAAGTCTTTGCAACCATAGTTTACAGCTGATGAATCCCATGTTTTGACGAACCTGGCCATGTCCGATATCGTGCCAGTAACGTATAAAAGGCGATTTGAAATGTTTACACAAATCTTCCATTTCCGATTCGCAAGGAATGGTTTCCCAGCTTGGCAGATTTTCTATACCAAGTTTGACATTAGCTTTTTCCAGCAAAGGCAAAAGTTTTTCAATGGAATCATATAGAAATTTCAACTCTTTTGGGGCTTTTTTCTCTCTCTTTATCAAAAGATTGAGTTTTATTTTGTCATAAACAGGCGTGTATTGCTTTCCCTGCTCAATAAGCGCGATCATTTCATACGTCATATGGGACAGGTCTAAAAGACGTCCTGCATGCACTACGATTATTGACGCACCCATTTGAGCAGCTAATTCAATTGTTCTGGCCGTCAGGCGGATTGCGTTTTCCCGGATTCTTTTGTCTGCACTAGCCAGAAGAAAAAGTTCAGGATGCCCCTGTGGCGCACCTACCGGGACAGGGCAGTAATTATGGACACTATCAATGGTAACAGATTTATTGTTAACCATTTTCATTATACCGGGAATAAGGTCCATGGTCAGATCATAGCCGAGTTCCAAATGGGTGAATCCAAGCTCAAGGATCTCCTCAACCAATGCTTCGCCAGATGAGTGACGATGCGTGTTCCAATGAGTTGACAATGTAAATGCCATAATAGTTCAAATCCGCTTATAAACAGATGTTAAATACATTAGTTTTCTTTAAAACTGTGAAAAAGCTCTCTGGCGTAAAGCCAGAGAGCTTTCACTTTGAGCAATCGTGGTAAGTTGTGTTGCTCAACAATCAATAAGTTTCCATTGCAAGTCTTGCACGTGCGCGCGCTGATTTCTTGCGCTTTCTCTCGCTAGGTTTCTCAAAATAGCGGCTAGCACGATACTGCTTCATCATACCTTCTTTATCTATAATCTTCTTAAGGCGTTTCAAGGCTTTTTCAACAGCTTCGCCCTTTTTAATTTTAACTTGGATTGCCACCTGTTATTTCACCCCCTCTACAAGAACCAGACCTTAACGCTTACTTCAAACCCCTTTAATGTATAAATAAACCTAAACAAAGGGCGCCAGAGTGTCAATGAGTTTCCGGAATATAAGGTGTTTTAATGCGTAACAGCCTTACAGTAAAGGATTTACATCAAAAACAGATGTCTTTCCTGCTTTTTCAAAGGCAATAGCAACAGAATGTATGAATTTAAACCGTTTTTTTGTTTAAAATAGCCTGTAAAATGTCCAATACAAGGTGATAAAAAGCAAAAATCACATAACTGGCAAAAGGCAGGCAAGCGCATGTAATAATGAGGGATAGGGCAGCTTTTCCCGCAACAGGCAGGCCATCCTGCATGGGCGTAAATATTGCTATAAAAAGAGCTACACTGCCTATTACAGAGCCTATACCAAATGCTATTGGCACGATTTTAACCAGTGCTTTAACAAAAAACGATAGAATGCCTATTGCTTCTTCACCTGCTTTAGCATCCGTAGAAATAGATATATTTATCATTTTAGGGTTAAGCGCAACATAAGCAACTGCCTCGCAAAGCGCCCATATTCCTATTCCTACCAACGCAAGATTCCATTGGTGATACATCCTCGCATCAAGCGCAAATTTGAGAAAGATCATAATGCCTGTCACTTCCATCAGCAAGGCAAGGCAATCAGGAAATGCCGGGGAACCCAGTTTGCTGGGAGATGACTCTATCAGTTTCTGTCCTGCCTGAAAAAACTTGTCGGCTGTATACTGCAGTATGGCTAAAAATATGGCAAATCCTATACCGCAAAGAATGTACAATCCTATGGATAGTTTAACTGCCGCAACCAGATAAAATAACATTACCAGCACCTGCGCCACAACCATTGCAGAATGTCCATACCTGACACAGTGCGAAGAAAGTACTTCAAATTTTTCAGTTGGAAACATGTTCCGCGTCCAGCATAAAAACGCGTCCAGAAAATCTATGCTGATACGCGGATTGAAATTCCATGTTCCAAATTTATTCCGGGCTTTTTTATAAGATTCTTCAACTATTTTTTGAGTCGAAGACGAAACCTTCTTGGAAAAATTTAAAAACTTATCATTAGGAGCCTGCACCGGTTCCTGTTTCTGCTCCTGCTGGGGTTGTGCAACACAGCCATGTTCCGGCTCTGAATAGTCTGCATGTTCCTGGGATGAATTGTTCGCGTTTTGTTTGGAATCTTCCATGTTTTGCTTCTCCTATCGCTGATTTATCACATATTAAGTTTAATTTTGTTTTTTATTCTGAGCCAATAAAGCCGCCGCTTTAAATACCGATTTCGGCGGCAGAGCAGGGGATGACGGTTCATTCACTTTTTTCATATCATCCTGCAATTGCCGGATTTGCAAAATATGACTATTGACTTCTGATTGCAACTGCTCATTCTGCTTTTGCAGTTCGCATATAATCACTTCATCGAGTTTTTCCAGAGATGACTCTTGTTGTGTGACAACATTAGCAAGTTTCCCGCCCTTAAGAGCGACACCATCAGCTAAAAGACTTTTCACAGCGAATATGTTGATAGGGCCATACATACTGCTGTCGGCAATTTGCACCATCCATTTCATGCCGAGTTCTTTAATTGTCGCGGCCTTGATCCATGTCTCCTTGTCCTTTGAAATCTCATGATCCGGTGAAATTCTGCATTCAACAGACCAAACACACAGCTCTTTCATTGAAATCGGCCCATAAATGGTTTCCTCGTCTAAACGCAGGAACAATGTTTCCTTTATTGCCTCAGGCAATGATGCTTCAGGAACAATGTTCTCTGCTTTCGTATCTGCAATTTTCTTTGCAAGGAAAATCATGTTTTCTTTCGTACGCTTAAGCTCATCCATGGCATCACGATACTGTTTCTGCATTTCTGCTACTTGATTTACGATCGAAGCCTTCTCATCTTCGTATTGACGCAACCGTTCATTAACACCTTCATCACGAGCCGATTCCCTGGATACAGCTTCATATTTACTGTTCATATCGGAAAATTGCTGCGACAACTGCTTCTCTTTTTCCGACATGTCTTGAATTTGCTTCTGCATTTCTGCTATTTGCTTTACAAGCAAATCTTTCTCTTCTTCATTTTGACGCAATTTGTCTTTCACACTTTCAACAACAGCTGATTCCCTGGCTGCAGCTTCATATTTATTGTTCATATCGGAAAGTTGTTGCGACAACTCCTTCTCTTTTTCCGACATATCCTGCACTTGCATCTGAAGACCTGCTATTTGCTTCATTAGCGAATCTTTTTCTTCTTCATGTTGACTCAATTGATTGCTAAGGCTTTCAATACTGGCAACCTCTTTGGCTGCGGCTTCATATTTATTGCTGATATCGAAAAGCTGTTGAGACAACTGTCTTTCTTTCTCAAACATGCCTTGAATCTGTTTCTGCAGATCTGCGGTTTGTTTTGCGGATCGCTGCTCGTTTTCCGCCATCTGTTTTTGTTGCGCAATATACTGTTTCTGTTGTTTGGTTATTTCTTCAGAGGCCTGTCCTAGCATGGTTGATGATTTATCCATTTCATTACGAAGCCGGGCATTTTCATTAGTAAGTTTATTATTTGCAACAATATCTTTCTCATGCTGAGATTTCACAGATTCTAGTTCTTCTTGAGTCTGGTCGATTTGACGTTCAAGCGTCTCAATCTGTTTAGAAGCAGATTTCCATGACTTTTCCGTTTCCTCTGCTGTCCGCTGTAATTGAGTCAATTGTGCCTGCAATGTGTCGTTTTTCTGATTCAAATCGACTCCACGAGCTTCATTTTCTGATAATTCTTTTGACTTCGCATCCAGCGCCTTTTGTGATTCAACAAGCTGTTTATCAATCTGATCTACTTGGGCGCGCAATTGTTTTTCTGAATCCTTCAATTGTGCCGCCTGCTCGGTTAACGTTTTGATCTGATTCGAGAGCTCGGAGCTTTGAACTTTGCTCTGTTCCTGAAGTGCATTGTATTTATCTCCCGACTCTTTTTGCATTTGATCAATAGTTGCCTTGAGTTCCGACACCTGTTTTTCCGACTCCTGCCGTGATTTGATAGCTGAATCAAGATCCGCTTTAGCTTTTTCCAGATCCTGCGTTACCGAGACTTCCCTGTCATGAGCTTTCTGCTTTGCTTCAGCCAGTTCGCCGGCAAGTTGTTTTTCTTTTTCAGCTGACTGTTTGAGCACTTCTTCTGTTTGCAGTTCCTGTTTTCTGAGACTTTCCGAAGCCTGCAGCATCTTCTCTGACGACTCTTTCAATTGGGCTTCTAATCCTGAAATCTTATCATTAAGTTTGGAGACTTCGGCCTGCGCCTGCTTCTGCTGATCTTCATACTCTTGCCGCTTGATGGAGAGCTCATTACAGCTGGCTTGGGCGGCATTTAACTGCGATTGCAATTGTTTGATTTCTTCTTGTGCCTGCTTTCGCCTGTCTTCTTGCTCTTTTTGCTTAGCCGACAGATCGTCATGGCTGGTTTTTGCAGTATTAAGCTGTGCATGCAATTGGTCCATTTCCTTTTGCAGAGTCTCAATGCGTGCACGTTCCTCTTTCAAGAGCTTCTTGTCTTCATCACTTTGCTTCTTAATATCAGCAAGCGATCCGGCATCCTGTTCAAACGCTTTGAGCTTTTCTTCAAGAACCTTCTTTTCAGTCTCGAGTTGAGCAGATGAAGAAGCGTGTTTTTCTTCCATGTTTTTACAGGCACATTCCAGTTCAGTGACGCGCATGCGGAGTTTTTGCTCTTCTTCGACCAGTTTTTTGTGTTTTGCGTCCATTGTCGGGGTACGTTTTGTTTCAAGAGAATGGACTCTCCGTGCCGACGCTTCCGCCACCATCCGGGCCTGTTTCAAGGCTATTTCCATTTCCATGATTCTCGTTTCGGCTGTTGCCTTGGCTTGCGCATGCTGTTCTTTCTCACGGTCCAGCTCTTCCTTAATGGCCGTAATCGGTTTGTTAATCTCATCTGCTTTCTTCTGCAGTTTTTCAATTTGCAGCTGATGTTCTTGTTCTGTTTTCTTGATATGTGCAAGCAAATCGGCATGCTGTTTCTTTACATCAGCAAGCTCCTGATGGGCGGCATGCAGTTGGGATGCGGACTGAGTGGCCAGTCCTTGAAGCATTGCGTTCTCATCTTTAATTCCCGTACTATCTTTGCGTTCTTTTTCAAATTTAAGCTCATTTTCACTGACAATCTTTTTCAGCTCATTGTATTTATTGTCAAGCGCCTGCTCCAGCCGTAACGCGCTGTTTTTCGTTTCGGCATGATTGGCCTTTTCGCGTTCCAGTTCTTCCTTAAGCAGGGCCAGTTGACTGGTTGCATGCTGGGCATCCATAGCATGGTTAGCATGGCTTGTTTCTTCCCTCTTAATGCTTTTGACGAGATTCCTGTGCTGCACCGACAATTCATCCAGTTTGTCTTGAGTGGACGCTAATTCTTCCCGTATGACATTGCTTTCTTTCTTTACGTCCTGAATTTCAGCTTGAGCATCGCAATACAATTCCTGCAAATCAGCATTTATGGATTTTTCTTTGGTTAAATGTTCTTCCAGAGATGCAATTTCTTTGGCCAAACGCTCGTAGCTTCCCTGCAATTGGTCATATTCCGCATCTTTTTGGGAAGATTCTTTGGCGAGAGAAATAACTTTTTTATCGATCTGTGTAAGCAATTTATCTTTAGGTGACACTTTATGGGCTTTGACTGTTTCATTTGCCATTTTTCTTTCTTCCAAAGCCTGTTTGAATTTTATTGCCTGAAGGTTGTCTATACGCGCGCAAATTTCATCTATTTTTTCACGGCCTTTCTCACCCAAAGCTGAATACTGGTCTTTTTGCTCCATCAGTTGTTTGCGCAACTGCTCCATAATTTCAGGAGACATGTTAACATCTGACTTGCGGGATACATCCGTTTCTTTATCAGTTACCCTGGAATCGCTTATCAAAGATTTCAGGAGGTTTCTTGATGGCATTGAAATACCGGTGTCACGGTTTGTAAGCTTGCCATCCGGTTTAATGGGTGTGTTTTTCAGCAGATGCGGTGCACCTAGAAGGTTAAAGGGGCCAAAAGTTGATCCATCTTCAATTTCAACTACCCACACCATTTTAAGGTCTGCCATTGAATGAGCGGGATTCCATTTTTGTTTGTCTTGAGATATTTCACAGTCAGGGCCAATACGTCCATTGCCTGACAATATGGCAAGAAGTGATTTATCCATAGGGCCGTGAATATGACCCTCCGGCATTTTCAAATACCATCCGTATTCGGTATAGCTTTCTGGCATTGCAATAACACCACTTATTGAAAAGATCAGTTATTTTGATCTTGATTGATAGATGCTTGATCGCTGGTATCTTTCCCCAGTAATTGCTTCGCTTCCCGCAATTCATCCTGCAACTGTTTTTGTTCGCTGATATCTACGCATGAAAGAACTATGCCGGATGGCGCGTTTTCGGTGCTGAGAATGCAAGTGGCAAAAACTTTTACATCTACAAGAGTTTTATCATGTTTTATGGCCTGTGTTTCTATTGACCATGTTTGCTGGTCTGATAACGCGCTTTCAAGTAAATGAGTAAATGACTTTTCATCACTTATCATTTCACTTACGCGTCTATCAACGAGCGTTTCAGCAAGCTGATACCCAAGTATTCCCGCAAATGCAGGATTGGCATATATGATTTTGCCTTCCAGATCCAATATGGCTACACCGCTCCACGCATTATGTAGTGCATAGTGTTCCACTCTGAGCATTTCTTCCGCATGCTTGCGAACTGTAATATCACGCACAAAAAAGCTCAATTGCATGGTGCCAAGTTTTAGATTGTTAACAACTATCTCGGCAGGAAAAAAAGATCCATCCTGTCGCATACAATAAGCTTGTATCACTGTGAATCTTTTCTCTTCCAGATCGGAACACAAACTATTTATAAGCGATTCATCAGCCCCTGAAATAAGATTTTCTATATGAAGAATAGGAAACTCATTTTTCTTATACAGAAACAGTTTTTCGGAACGCTCGTTAAAATCCACAATTTTCCCTGTTGGCCCTGTAACCAGAACCGCATCATAAAGATACTGCAGGAAATCATGATAAGTTGCTCTCAATACCGAGTCCGGCGTTTTACTTCTACCAGGCTGTTGCGCGCCGTACTGCGACGGAAAGGCCTGCGTTTTTGGTTGTATCTTTGTTGCAGTAGACGGGGCATCCCGCAACAAATCTATCCGCATGGTTTTTGTTACATCGTCCATAAGCAATTAACCAATTATATTTACTTGTTTAAAACCGACAAAACGGCATAATTTTCAACAAAAGAATAGCGCAATCAGTAAGAACTGTTCAACATTTTTTATCCGGTATCTGTAAAAAGATCCAATGGGGTTCAGCTTGACAAGATTTGGGGTGTATCGCAGGATCAAGATTGCGCTGTGATTTCTTTGTTTTTGTTTAGTAATATTTTGGCTGTATTAATGATACAAGCACCTTTTTGGTGTCAAAATAATGGATAAAACTTCTGAAAAAAGTGTTCTTTTGGCCGATATGCTATCGCAATGGGCGCGTAATGCTTTTAAACGTGCTTTTGAGGGTACCGCATATGATTTTTCCAATATCAGGGTTGTTGAAACTGCAAATCCTGCATTTGGCGATTTTCAGTGTAACGGGGCCATGTCTCTTGCCAAAGAGATGAAAAAATCACCACGTGATGTCGCCCAAACTGTAATCAACGGCATAAACTTGCCAGATTGTCTGGAAAAAAGGGAATTGGGGTCAGGTCTCAACGGCGTGTTGCCCAAATCTCAACACGCTTTTGACAAACACCTCTTCTGTTAGAAATTAACATAAACATCCCGACGGAACCGGAACAGAAAATAATCGACA
>JBFZFB010000108.1:0-31208 GCA_041306605.1 Lentisphaerota bacterium
CCATCCTGCAGGCGGCCCGTGATCTGCACGAGGAACGCCTGCGTCTGCAGGCCGAGGCGAAGAAGTGGACGCCGTTCTGGTACGGCAATGCCGGTTGGATGGAGTTCTGGGCGCCGAAACCATTTACCTCCACACAGTCGGATGTCTCCTGCATGTTATCGCCGGAAATGTTTGAACAGTTCGTGGTCCCGGAACTGGACTTCATGGGTAACGCCATAGGGGCGATGTGGTATCACCTTGACGGGCGCGACGCGCGCCAGCATCTTCCCCGCCTGCTTTCTCTGCCGTACATGCGGGTGATCCAGTACACGCCAACCCCGGCGGAACCACCCAATGGTCCGGCTCATTTGGATTTTTACAGGACGATTCAGAAGGCTGGCAAGATCGTGCACATTGAACTGCCGCCGGCGAATCTTGTTGAACTGACCGGCAAGCTCGACCCGGCGCTGGTGATGTTTAAGACATCATGCGCAAGTGAGAGCGAAGGCCGGATCCTGCTAAAGAAAGCGGAAAGCTGGTAATTAACATGTCAAAAAGGATATAAACCATGACAGGCAGAGAACGAATGCAGGCGGTGTTGAAGAAACAGCGGACCGATCGTATGCCGTGGACCACGCTGGTGGACAACAACACCCTCGACCGATGCCCGCCGGAACTCCGGGGAAACGACGGTATCGATTTCTACAGGCATCTGGGCTGTGACATCTTTCTGCTGAACGGATGGAACACGCCGTACGGTTTCCGCTCACCAAAACTGAACTGGACTCCGGGAACGACCGTGTATTGCCGCACCGAGGGAGCGCGGGACATCACGACTTGGGAAACTCCCAAGGGAACCATGACGGCGATTCATGAGCGCGGTCATCCTGTAAAATATCCGGTGGATTCAATAGAGGCGGTGCAGATATTCCGATGGATGTGGGAAGGCGCGCATTATGAGGGCAATGATGAGCGTGCAACCTTCGCCTCTATTGAACTCCTGCTGGGTCAGGATGGCGTGATGACTCGTTTCTGGGGCCCCTCGACGATTCCGCGTCTGCTGGAACAGGACATGGGCACGGAAAATTTCTATTATCTCATGGCCGATCACCCGGAGGAAATGACCGGCCTGATCCGTACAATACATAAACGAGAACTGGAAGCGTTCCGGATTCTGGCGGATGGGCCCTGGGAATCAGTGACGCTGGTGGAAAACACCAGCACGTATTACATCGGTCCGCAGATCTATAAAGATTTCAACATGCCGCACCAGCGCGAGTTCGTGGAAATCGTCAAGCGCGCCGGGAAAACAGCCATCCTGCACATGTGCGGGCATGTGCGAGACATCCTGCCGCTGATCAAGGAAACGAAATGCGACGGCATCCATGCGCTGACACCGCCGCCGACCGGGAACACGCCGTGGGAAACTGCGTTGGATGTGCTGGGTGATGATCTGATTATTCTTGGTGCACTGGATCCTTCGATTTTCGTTTCCGGGCCGGTGGACCAAATCGGTCCGGCGCTTGACCGGCTGATTACCCCGCGTCTGCGTGCTTCACCTTTTGTGCTGTGTCCGTTCGCCGACGGTATTCCTGTGGAGCTTGAAAGATTTTTGGCTGTAAAACAATGGATGGAAAAAAAAGGATAAAACTTATGCACGTGACAAATACAAGATTGGAAGTGGATTTCAGCAAGCGGTCAGGCGCAATACGCCCTTTGCACGGCGTCAACATGGGGCCGCTGATGATGAATGGGTGGCTCGACTTTTCGGACACGTACAAGGAGCTTGCGTTCCCCCTGACGCGCCTGCACGATTGCGTTTACGCCGTGCCGGAGGTGGTGGATGTCCACTGCATCTTTCCTTTGTTTCACGCCGACCATCATGATCCGAAAAACTACCGCTTCAAGATGACTGATGATTACATCCAGTCCATTCTCGATACGGGTTCTCAGATCGTCTACCGCCTCGGGGAAAGCATCGAACATCACACGCGCAACAAATACCACGTGCATCCGCCGGCGGACTTCAATAAGTGGGCCGAGATCTGCGTCAACATCATCCGCCACTACAATGAAGGCTGGGCCGACGGATTCCATCACAACATCAAGTACTGGGAAATCTGGAACGAACCGTGGCTGGGGCCGATGTGCTGGAGCGGTACGGACGAGGAATACTTCCGTCTCTACGAGGTTACCGCCAAGGCGATCAAGGCGTTCGGTCCTGCTCTGAAGGTCGGCGGCCCGACCACTCCCGGCGGGATGACCGACTTCTCGCGCAAGTTCCTTGCGCACTGCAAGAAGACGAAAGCTCCGCTGGATTTCTACTCATGGCATATCTATTCGCGCGATCCGCTGGAGATTGTCGAGAATTCCGCCCTGGCACGACGTGAGCTTGACAAGGCCGGCTTCCGGAAAACCGAGACCCATCTGAACGAATGGAGTTATCTTCCGACAGAAGGCTGGAAGTTCAATTCGCCGAAGAAAGATCCCGACTGCATAAAGCGGGCGTGCGAAGAGATAGGCGGGCCGACAGGTGCCGCATTTATCGCGTCGACACTTATCTACTTGCAGGACTGCCAGATAGACGTCGCGAACTATTACTGGATGCGCGACAGCATCTGGGGCATCCTTTCCCAATGGGGGCACAAACAGAAGAATTTCTATTCGTTCAAGGCGTTCCGGTCCATGCTTGATACCGCGAAGCGCGTCAAGACCACGCCGAACGATCCCGCCACCGGCTACGCGTTGTTGGCGGGGCTTGGCGACAAGAAACAGGCCGGCATCATGCTGTCCAACTTCCGGGCGCGGCAGTTTGATTTCTCGGTGAACCTGAAAGGCTGGCCATGGAAAGGTAACGCCGTCTGCAGGCGATACCTGCTGGATTATGATCGGGATCTGACCCTAGTGGAAGAACACAAGCTGGATAAGAAAAATACCGCCGTTAATTTCTGTATGCCGGCGCCGGCGTTCTGTTACATGACGCTGACACCGGCAAAGAGGATGCCGATTGCGGCTGTTTCTTCTTACGAAATGATGTAGTTTGCAACGTAGGCGGCTGAAGCAATGCCGGAGAAGAAGAAAATAATTTTTCTGCTCAAGCTGAACCACTTGCTTTCCGGAAGAAGCAGAATAATCAGCCAGACATCCAGGAATATGCGGAGATAGTTGGCGTGGTACACAAGTATCTGCATTTTGCTGATAGATAAAATAGCGATTAATGGCATTGCCGCAACGTGCACAATGTCGAGATTTTTTATGGAGCAAATGATTGATAGCCCGAGCAGTGCGGCGGCAGAGATCAAAAGAATAAAACAATAGCCCTCAAATATGGCGGCACTGCTTGTGTCGTACCGGACTATACACCGTAACTTTTCAACAATACCTGCGCCGGGAATGGAAAAGTTTTCATTTACACCGGCTGTTCCTGCCTGCACGTTTAGCATTACAAAGGCAAGCCAGCATAACGCTGGAATGGTGCAGAGCAAAAACGGTACAGCGGCACGCGTCTTCCGCTGAAGAAGCATAAAAACAGCAAAACAAAAAGCCGTCGCGAGGTAGGTTTCACGTGTCAGGCAAGCCCCGCAAAGAGCTAAGGATGCAAGTATGTTGCGGTTTGATTTTAATAGAAGGAAAGTTGCCGCCAGCAGGGTTGTCCCCAGTAAATCAGATGTTGAAAGACAAATAGTGACCCAAGCACCGGGAATGGCGAGTACCATAAGTGAGAACGGCGACAACCGGTCCTCTTTGAAGCTTAAGTTGCGTAGAGCTGAAATGATCAGAACAAGAGCAACCACGCAGGCTATGTTCACGCCTACCATGGCGTAAGGGATCAGGTTCTGATTTCCGAAACCCAGCAGATAGCCGGCTATCGGGTAACCAATGCGCCGATAACGGTATTTTGGATTGTCTAAAGCTGCAATTGTGCCGCTGTGCCGCAGTGCGGGATCAAGGGCAATTGTTAAAAACAATTGCCCGTCGTAGCCCACTTCGTTTTGCACCACTCGCGCGGATTCTGCTTTGATAAAGGGTGACAATGGTAGAACATCGCCGATGCGGAAGAACCCCGTAATTTGCCGCTCAAAGGTGAAAGCAAAAAGTATAGCCGCGATACCTCCGGCAAGTGCCACTGCTATGCCGGCTTTTGCAAGATTACTTGTCTTCATTATTATTACCTGTACCCGGTTGGTCCTAGCAGAACCGGGATTTTACCAGATCCATTACGACTTGTTCCCATTCAAAAATATTCTGCGGACGCTTGCCACAGGTGCTGATGTCTTTTAGGACTATGTCGCAGGAACAGCTGTTTTTAACGCAGGCATCGAGAATCGTTGTGATTTCCTTCTTCAGATTAGCGTGGTCCAGTTTGTCAACCGCGACAGAGGCGGGATTAGGCTTGGACGATAATACATATTTTTTTCCGATTGCTTCGGCCGCAATGTTCACATCTGCCCACGGGGTTACGCCAATTTTCCTCAAATTCGGTATTTGCATGACGATATCCATCTTTTTATCGAGCGGTTCACGGCATCCGTAATACACGAGGCCGCATTCGCGCATGGCTGGCTTGATGTATTCGATATCAAATTCCAGATGCATGGCGTTTGAAACTGAGGCGAAAATCTGGGCCGCCGCACGGCCCCATACGTTTTTCAGTTTGACGTGTTCCCCGTCAAAGTTCTTGCCGGGCAGATCGCTTGCCAGTATCGGTGTGCAGTGCAGGTTGTGCGGATCGCTGTCGAATATGCCCAGCGCTTCATATTGTTTCTGCGTGCTCCAGTTGGCATCGTGCAGACGTTTTACGGTCTTGTGCATGAACTCCGGACGCTCTGCCAGGTCCATCAGCAGGTTGGTGACTCCACGGAATCTGGCAATGTTATCCCATGTAGTGGTGCCGGCATAGTCACATCCTTTCAGCCGGACAGGCAGGATGTCGCCGACTGCATCCCCGACCGTCTGATAATTTTTCATGGTGGCTTCGTGATCATAGGTGATCACGGGGTCGTGGATTTTCGCCAAGTCCGCTTCGGTGGCGAGCTGGTCGTGATATTCATGCGACACTATACCGCTGGTCTTATCTGTGGCCAGGATTTTCTCATCAACATTGATGCCGATTCCCGTGGAATGAGTGATCTTGTGGACGGGTACATAGGGTAGCAGGATCATATCCGCGGGAAGATGTTTTGCTTTGTAGATTGAACTGCGCAGGAACCACTCAACACTGCGCAGGGCAGGTGTGGTGCACTGCATGGTCAGTTCGTCGCCGATGTTCATCTCGTTCCATGGCAGTTCATCGATCATCACGACGGGGCGGATCATCTTCAGATCGTTGACAGCTTTATGCAGTTTGCGGTTTTCCCGGAATCGGTCCTGCTGTAAGAGGAGGGAATATTCGCCTGCCAGTTTGCGTAGAATTATTTTTTCGTTCATATCCGTCATACCCCAATTAATGAAGAGTCAAATTTCAAATGTGTTTACCGGTTTGAAAAACTTGGGTGTAAGTATGCATTAGCGGGGGCAGGGCAGTCAAGCCTTGCCGGACTGGAGAAATTTCAGACAGGATGAACATGATGGAGGCTGAAGATAGCGGCGCCCGGAAAGAAAACCGTCCTTTCGTTGAAAAATAAAATATTGACATGGGTATTACCATGGTTATACCATATTCATCATGAAAACAGCTATTTCTATTCCGGATGATGTGTTTAAAACGGCGGACAGCTTTGCGCGGCGCAAGAAGATGTCCCGGAGTGCTGTCTTTACGATAGCAGTGACCGAGTATTTGTCGCATCACAATCAGGAAGCGGTGACAGAGCAATTGAACAAGGTCTACGAGAAGGAGGCCTCTTCATTGGACGCTGTTCTGTACGGCCTTCAAATTGCGTCTGTTTCCAAGGAGAAATGGTGATGCAGAGAGGAGAGATTTGGTGGGCGTCTTTACCCGGGCCGGAAGGCTCTGGTCCCGGATACCGGCGGCCTGTGCTGATTGTGCAGGCCAATGAGTTTAACCGGAGCAGAATTAACACCATCATCGTCGCGGTAATAACATCAAATATTGCTCTTGCATCAGCTCCGGGCAATGTGCATCTCAAACCCCGCTCGTCGGGATTGCCCAAGGAATCTGTTGTAAACGTTTCACAGTTGATAACAATTGATAAACGATTCCTGACGGAAAGAATCAAAACAATTGATCAGCGTACGATGCATGAAGTTGACGCGGGACTTTGCGCTGTTCTTTCAATATAATTGAATTATCTTGTGTAAATTGTCGGTTCAAGCAAGCCGGTTAAGTCAAGCAGGTAGCGGCTTCCGCAAATAAAGAAGGCAAAATACTTGCAGGGTTTTCCCGTAAAATACCAGTGTGGATTTATCCGATATTTTGTGTTTGAGAAACAACTTGTTAGGGTGTGGGGCGAAGAATATATTTGGAGCCCTATTAGTCCGGATATTGCAGGCTAGGTGTTGCTATAAGAATGAAAGCTGAAATGCAGGAGCGGTTCAGTAAATTGTAAACATGAAATATTCCTTATTTAGCGTGTTTAGGGCTGATTCTTCAGCTCCTCAAAACAAATGGAATGCGGTGTGCAATGTCATTGGTGAGGGCTTGTGGGGTTTTTTGTCTGCCATGATTGCCTCTGGCACGGTACTGACGATAGTCCTGCGGGACCTTGGCGCGAAGGAGCGTATGATAGGCTCCATTATGTCTGTCGAAACGGTCATGTTTGCGGGCATACAGTTGATAGGCGTCTATCTTTTCCGCACAAATCCACGGCTCAAAATACAGCTCGTGGCATATCATTTTTATGCAATCATTCCTTTTCTATTTGTCATTTGCGGATCGTTGCTTTTTGCAAACATACTGCCTGAAGCGGTTGTGCGGTGGATGGTTTTCGGCGGATATGTCTGCTTTATCGGCGCGATTGGGATTATAATTGCGGTGTGGATGGAATGGATGGCAAATCTTTTTGCTGTTACGGTGCGCGGAACTGTCATGGGAATTGCTTTTGGCGCTTCGGCCTTTTGCGGCGCGGCCGGCACTGTTGTTTCGGCAAAGATCATACAGGTTTTTCCCGGGACCAACGGCTACGCGCTTATTTATGGTATGGCCGGAATCATAGCTTCGCTTTCCTTGTTTACATTTTTATTTGTCCGTCAGCCGGAGCGGAATTCGGCGGAGCAGGGGGTGGCGGTTACACTGCGGGATATAGGCCGTTTGTCCCGTCAGAGTTTTAGCGACAGGAATTTCATTTTTTTTCTTGTCGGGCGTTTTTTAATGTCAGCAGGATTTGCCGTTATACCTTTTATAGCTCTTTTCTATATGTCCTTGCGCGGCGGAGGTTTTTCAAAAAGTGTGCTTATTGTTTACAGTGCCGCGCTGACAGTTGGCGCTGGTATTGCTAATATACTTCTTGGCAGAATGGGTGATCACTTTGGTCATAGACTCGGCTTGATAATAGGAGCATTTGCGCAGGTTACTGCTCTGGTCATTGTGATATGGTTCCGTGGGCCGGTGGCGTGTGTTCTGGTTTACCTCTTTACCGGAGTAGCGCTCAGCAGTGGTTTTGTATCTCACTACAACATGCTTTATGAAACCTCGCCGTATCCGCTTCTTAAAGCACACATAGCCGCCGGCAATATTGCTTTTTCTCTTTCCACCTTTGCTCTGCCTTTTATTGCCGGCCTGATTGCTGAACGCCGCGGATATTTGTTATTATTCAACATAAGCCTGTATGTAAGCTGTGCGGCGCTTGTGTGGTTATTTCTTTTTGTCAAAGAACCCCGTTTGAAAAATCAGCAACAGCCGTTTCTGGATGCAAAAATCAGAAGCTGAAGATATGGGCGCTGGCCTTGAGCCTGTTGTTGATAAACAAGAAATAACGTCTTGACGTTGTGATGTTGTAGCGCTACGCTATTACAAATGGAGGTAATCTCATGCGTACTTTAACCAAACGATCAACCGTATATCTTGATCCCGTCCTGCATAGGGCGCTACGACTCAAATCCGTTGAAACTGAGCGCTCTGTATCAGATCTGATCAATGATGCTATCCGCGATGAACTTGCCGAAGACGCAGATGACCTTGCTGTCTTTGAGGCGCGCAAAAAAGAACCGACGATACCATTTGCGGATTTCGTAAAGGAACTGAAACGTAATGGCAAAATATAACATTGTCTTCCGTAAATCAGTTTCTAAAGACCTTGATCGAATACACAAGAAGGACGCCCAGCGCATTGTCAAAGCTATTCAGGCGCTCGCCGATAATCCAAGACCAGTTCAGTCCCAAAAACTCTCTGGTGAAGAAAAATATCGGTTGCGCTGTGGCGTATATCGAATCCTTTACGAAATCCAAGATGATCAGCTTCTGGTTTGCGTTGTGAAGATAGGCCATCGAAAAGATGTCTACAAATGAGATGGGGCAACTGAATTCAGGCGACTCATTGTGTAAAGGATATGGTGGCGCCAAGCGGATAAACAAGAAGCTTTTAGAATTATTGAAATCCTGACTTGCTTGCTTCAGGATTATTCATGATGATTTATTCAGTTATTAAAATATTGTAACGTGTGTTGTATAAAACATTCTGTGTAAAGAGATAAGAAAGATGTCGATAGTATGGAACATCATCAACGCCCTCATGTTTATCGCATGGATCGTCTGCATCGTACACTGGATCAAGTGCAAGTGCCCTGTTCCACGTTGGGTTCACATTGTGGCAGTCTGTCTGTTTCTCTTTGGAATTATCGCGCTGGGCGTTCTCTTGCATCTGAAGATGTGCTCCATCAAGTGGGTTGGTCTCTGCCTTCTTGTTCCCCCTACTGCCGCCTACTTGGGGTGGTTATGGTTGTCTGGGCGGGAGTGATTTGTTCTTTGCCGTTTACGATGATTGTTACTTCGCGCGGCTGTGTCGAGGTTACACGATAGTCTGTAATCTTGCCGTCTTTCCATTGCATATCGACTGTAAAATTTCCGCGCGCACGAAGACCTATGGCAAACCCTGTCGCCCATGTCGCCGGCAGTGCAGGGAGCAGACGGATGATGGGTTTGCCATCAGCGGTGAGCTCGTGGCTCTGGATCAGCATCTCGGCAACAGCCGCGCATCCGCCGAAGTTGCCGTCTATCTGAAAGGGCGCGTGCAGGCAGAACAGATTCGGCGCACCGCGGGCAATCAGCATTGAAACCAGCGTGTTGGCATGGTCGCCATCCTGCATGCGGGCCCAGAAATTTGCCTTCCATGCCATTGACCAGCCTGTCGAAGCATCCCCGCGCCGCTCAAGAGACCGTCGCGCGCCTTCAAACAGTTCCGGCGTCTGCGGACTGATTTCCGTTCCCGGATATAGCCCCCAGATGTGCGAACTGTGCCGGTGATGAATCTCCACTTCCTCGAAATCTTCCTGCCATTCCATAATCCGGCCTTCCTTGTTGACGCGGGTCGGCATGAGCTTGGCCCTTGTGGCGTCCAGGCTCTTTGCGAAATCCTCGTCAATTTCAAGGATACGCGCGGCTTCCGCCGTGCGGGCGAAGAGATCACGTATGATCTGCAGATCAAATGTGGAGCCGACGCACAGATATGTGGTCTGGCTTGTCCCGTCGTGATCGGTGTACTTGTAGGCATTTTCCGGCGAGTTGGAAGGGGCGGTAACTAGTAACTTTGTTTTTGGGTCTTCAACAAGCGCGGCCTGACAGAACTCGCTGGCTCCGCGCATTATGGGGTAGTATTTTTTTAGAAAGTTCTTGTCCAGTGTGAACGCGTAATGAGTGGCGATATGCTGGACCAGCCAGGCGCCGCAGGTGGGGCCCACGCAGGCAGGTAAACAGCTGGGCGAGGTGTCAAACCAGGGGTTTTGCGTGTGGTTGGCCATCCAGCCGGGCGCATTGTAATATGCTTTTGCCGTCTTCCCGCCTTCCTTGGCGACACCCTCGATAAAGTGCATGAGGGGCATGTGACAGTCCGAAAGATTCGCTACTTCAGCGGGCCAGTAGTTCATCTGCAGATTGATGTTGCTGTGGAAATCGCCGCGCCACGGGGTGTCGTATTCCTCCGCCCAGATACCCTGCAGATTGGTGGGAAGCTGTGAGTCAGGACGCGAGCCTGAAACCATCAGGTGGCGGCCGAATTGGAAGTAGAGCGCGGCCAGCGCCGGATCGGGGGTCTTCTCGGCTTCGCGGACGCGTTCAGGTGTTGGCAGGTGTGAATTGACGCCTTTTGGCAGAGTGACTACGCATCGGTTCATGAATTCCGCGTGGTCAGCCGAGGCGTTGTTCATAATGGCGTCAAAAGACCGGGCTAGCGCTTTCGTCAAACGCTGTCTGGTCAATGCGGCGAAGTCTTTGTCGAACAGGTTGGTCCCGGCCGATATGATGACGGTTGCCTCATCCGCATCCTTGATGGTCAAGCCGGACGCGGAGGCTGTGATTGCGCCGCCTTTGACTGTTGCGCCAAGCAGGGCAAGGTATCGCACGCCTTCTCCGGTTACGCCCTTTGGTTTATTGAAAGGCAGTTGACCTTCCATACGTTGAAACGCGCCTTCGGCGGCGGTGGTTGAACATTCCTTGCGTGATAGAGTCGCCGTGAAGGAGAGGGCTCCGGGCTTATCGGCCTTGATGCGCAGTGCAATCACTTCATCCGGCTTGGAAGCCACAATCTCGCGCGTGAACACGATGCCGTTTTGTTTATAGCGTGTGACGGCTATACCGGTCATGAGATTGAGTTCGCGCCGGTATCCTTCCGGCCCGGAAGAGGAGGCATCATTCGGCATTTCAAAATTCAGGGTCAGATCGCCGAGTGTCTGGTAACTGCCGAATTGGTCCCTGTCTCTCCATCCTGTGATGCCGTCCGCGTAGCCGAAATTCCGTTCGATCTCTTTCTGTGCTTCGCTGATATTGCCATTGAAGAGGTTATTGCGCACGTCCGGCAGGCATTTATGGGCGTCATAGCGGTTGCCGTCGTAAGGTCCGCCGGTCCAGACGGAAGACTCATTGAGTGCAATTCTTTGCGTGCTTGTTCCGCCGAAATCCATAGCGCCGAGCCGTCCATTGCCGAGCACGCAGGATTCATGGAAGGAGTCAGCTGGTTTTGTGAACCATACGACCATCAGTTCTTCCGGGACAGTTGATATTACTTTTTTCGTTGTCATTATATCTCCATTTTCTTTTTAAAAAACGACCATGCAAAATCCGTGTTCAGCGGCACGGCAAGCCGCGTATGGCTACTCTACTACTACGACGTTATGTATTTCAAGCCGCGGCAGTGTAAGATGGATGGAGTTGTCCCTGAACGTGAACTCCACCCGTTTTCCGCCCGGCTCCAGTGTCACCTTGCGCGGTCTGGTGCCGGTGCGAATCGTGATTGCCAGCGGCCCGATCGGCGGAATCTCGTCAAAGACGTAGACATTTTCGTCATGGTGAGGCCCGGCAGTGTTCACAAGATTTACAGCCAGCTTTCCATATATGCGGTTGACCTGCACATCCACGTAGTGTGATCCGGCGACTTCAACCATTGGATTAGGGAAAAGTTCCCGCACGAGTGAGCCTAAAAACTCGCGGACGACTGAAGTCCTTGCCTTGCGGTATCGGTCGCCGAGATTGATGTACACCGCCGCTATCTTGCCCTTGCCGTATTTCGCTACGGAGGCGGCAATTTCGGAAGGGCCCTTCCTGTCGTCGGCCGGGTAGAGCTTTCCGAACGGCTTCGCACGCCTGCCCAGTGTTGCAATTTGTGACAGACCCTTCACACATGCCAGATGTCCGCCGTGTTCGAGCCATTGCGATTTCTCCGACGGTTTCCCCGGCAGTTTCACGTCCAGTTCCTTCTTGAACATTGCGGCGGCCCCGTGGCCTACCAGCAGGAGTTTTCCTCCCTTCTCCACATAGGAAACCAGATCCTTCCTGAATCCCGGCATCAGGTATTCCCACTCTGGAACAACAATCAGCGGGTACTTCTTCAAGCATCCCGCCAGATGACTTTCGCTCAGTATCTCCACCGACTGTTGCGACTCCAGCAGGCAGTTGAGAATGCCGCCCAGCGGGATCAGCTCGCCTTCCCACGGAGAGAACAGGCGCTTTGTTTTCCGATAGTACCCGGCGGTGGAGTTCAACAGCGCCACCTGCGGCACCGCCCTGGCGCGGTGGCAGGATTTCTGCCGCGTCCTGCAAAACTTTGCTACCTCCGCCATGACTTCCATGTTCCAGTCGCGGATGGATCCGTCGCGCTTCTGGGTGTAGTAAACCTGGAACCCGCCGCCGGTTTGCAGTACCACGGCCGCTTCCTGCTTGAGCTGAACGGCAGTCTTTGTACTCCACCCGCCGTTGTCACCCCACCTGCCGGAGAAACCCCACGCCATGAGATCCCACGGCTTGCCCTGGCAGGCTATGCAACGCGCCTCCAGCCGGGCGCTGTTCAGGCTGTTATTGAGCGCATAATCGCCCGAGATGAAGTCCACCCCGGCGCTCACAGGTTCGGGCATGTGCGAGCTGAACGCCCAGTTACTGGCAATCTGAAAATCGGGATTCGTCCTGTGCAGTTCGTCAACGTAGTGGCGCAGATACCGCCGGAATCCTTCCCGGCAGAACTCCAAAAACTCGTCATAATGGGGCGCATCGCGTTTCCGGGGAATGGTCTTTATCCCGGTTGCTTTCCGAAACGCCCGGAGAACCTGTTTTCCATAGTCGGGCACCGTGGCCCAGCATTCGCCGTCAATCCACGCACCATCCACCCCGTACACATCAGCCAGCTCGCGAAGTTGAGAAATAAGGAGCTTGTCTACATAGGGGCCGAACACGGAGGTCTTGTCCTTGTCCCTCTTGCCTTTCTCATCCACCCGCGCCCACGAGGGATGACGCTTCACCGCTTCGGAATCCCAGACGCCGGAGTAGTGCATGTAGAGGGCTACTCCGTGTTCCGCCGTGACATCGCGCCATATACGTAGCGGATCGCCCACAAAACCCGGCGCCGGATGCCCGACTTTTGTCGGGTAACTGCAGAGACCGCGGTGCCCCTTGCAGTCGCACTGGATCCAGTCAGGCTTTACCCGGGCGATGATATTCTCCACCATTGCCCGCGTAACGTTTTTTCCGATCTCCTTGCAGTCATCGCCCGCGTGAAAATCAAAGTGAATACCCAAAAAACTTTCAGACCGTTTTTGACGCTTGGGATGCTTCATCGTTCCTGCCATGTGATACCTCCTTACTGTGCATTTTAAAAATCGCTTCTCAGCGGCACGGGCGCGTGGCGCGTTATTTCCAATAACTTTTCAGACAGACTTGCTGGTGATTAAACCTATACCGCGTCCTTTTGTGCCGCAAGCGCAATAATAAAGGTAAAAAGTTTCATTTTCCTGATTATAAACCAGCGATATTTTGTGGGCATATTCCTTGTCCAGCCCGCCGGGATGACCGCCGGCTTTGTACAGCGGTTCGGGATGCGCAGTCCAGTGTTCGAGATCGCGAGAAAACGCCGCCATTATGTGCGCGCCGCCGCGGCCGACTCCGAAATAGAACATCACCCAGTGATCACCATCGCGAAAGACTTTGCCGTCGGAACAGAATTTTTCGTCGTATCCGTCCTTGACAACGCTGATAATTGGATTGCCTTTGTAGCGTTTCCAGTTCATCAGGTTATCGGAAGTTGCCAGACCCATCTGCTCGATCCAGTCCGGCATGTGTTTGGCGTTGTAGAAATTGTAGAACCTGCCTTCGTGTTCCACCAGCCAGGGCTGGTAAATGCAGTGTTTTTCCCACTCGCCGACATCGGGCTCGTGAACCGAAAGGATGTACTGCTCCTTCGCGCGTTTCCAAGTCAGCCCGTCATCACTGCTGGCAATGCCTTCATACCCGGGGTCAATCTCGTATCCACCCTGCGCGGGGTAGCATCCGTAGAGTGTCCAGTATTTTCCGTTCCGCTTCTTCAGCGTGCGCGGCGCCTTGATGTCGTAGGAGTTGTACAGATAAGCGCCGATGACACAGCCGCCGAAATCGAATTCGCCCTCTTTGCCGAATCCCATTGCATGCCGGTGGTTTGTCCATCGGATCAAGTCGGTGCTTTCGCAGACGAAGCTGTTGTATCCCTTTCCGTTAAAGCCGATGTAACTCATGTACCATTTTTTCTCCTGACCGGGCAGTTGGAAGACGCACGGACAATCGGTGTTCTTAAAGTCTTCATGACCGGGAACCTTGGGTTCCGCCGTGATCAGATGTTCCGGCCAGTAATGCCAGTTCCGGTATGGTTTCGACCATTTATCAATGGTAGCTTGATTGATGCTATTCATTAATGTTCATTCCTTTCCAGTTATTGGTGGCTTCTTGTTTGTGTTTTTATGATTTCACTTTGCCGGTTGCGGCCCATTCGCAGCCGCGCAGGAGAACACGCTGAAAGTCGGTATTGTTGAAAGTGTCCATACAGCCGCCTTCCCATACGTGACCTAGTATGCAGTGAAATACGTGGCCTTTGCCGTATGTTTTCACTATCAGAGCCGGTTCATCCTTGCCTGTACCTCTCGACTTCGGGTTTGAGTAAGCGGTGGCAATGATATGATAAGGTGTATTATGCATGTGGACAAGATTGGCGTATAATTCATCCGGGTGATCTTTTATCACAGGAGGAAGTCCCTTTGTGATGGGGTGTTCCCGGTCGGTGAATTTTACTTCGAATTTATGATAATCTCCGTGTCCTGTTCCTTCGCGCCACATCAGAGCGCAAAGCTCCTCGAATTCCTTCCAGTCTTTGAATCCGTTGTTGGCCGCGTGAAGAACGCACACGCCTACACCGCTTTGTACGGCGTCAATGAAGTTTTTTTTCACGTTTTCCGGCCAGTCCGGTCCGTTGTAATCAAAAAAGAAAAGTTGATATTTTGATAACGCGGCGCGGTCGGCAAGTGTTTCCGCGGGGTTCTCGGTTACCTTAACATTGAACATGCCTGTGTTCTGCATCAGGTCCCTGCAGAAAGGCGATGATCTTTTCCAGTCGTGATTGTTCGCTCCCGATATTAATAATGTTTCAATGGCCATTTTATCTTCCGGTTATAACAATTAAGACAAAGTCGCAATACTGTTTTGTTCTTTAATGTTAAGAAGGTATGACTATGCGTGATGAGAAAGCAAGCTTTTTAAAGACAGAAGGGAAGGATAAAGAAGAAGTGGGTCAACGTGATTTTGTCTGCTTATAATGAAGCCGGTATTCACGGGGACTCATGCCCATGATTTTTCTGAACTGCCGTGAAAAATAATTGCTGTCCATGAATCCGCATTCAGTGGCTACTTCGGTAATGCGGGTATCGTCCTGCTGCAGGCGTTCTGCCGCGCGAATAACCCGTACCCGGATGACATGTTCAATGGGGGATCGCCCCAGCACTCGCCGGAAGGTGCGCGTCAATGTGCTTTCAGACATGTGTGCCGTGCACGTGAGCTGATGAATGGTGACAGGTTCCGGGAAACGCTGTTCTATAAAGCTGAGTACCTCGCCCATACGAAGCAGAGCCTGATTGGATTTGGGATTTGGTTTCGAATAGCTGACGGAAAGAAAGCTAATCAATTCCATAAGAAGAGTCAAAGTATGGAATCGGTACCCCGGCGACTTTTCCTTAAGATTCTTATCTAATTCAGCGATCATCCCGGCGACTTTTGCAAGTTCCACCTCTGATAGATGAAGGCGGTCCTGTAATGTATTGTGACCGCGGAGCCGCGGTTCAATCCGGAAGAGGATGTGATAGCCGGGGAGGTCTTCCAGATAATTGAGGGGAAGGCCAAGCCGTCGCGGCGCGAATATAATATTGACCAGTTTCATTTGATGAACATCGGCATAGCCGTGCGCCATATTGCCGCGGATCAGAACAACATCTCCGGCAGACAGCGGATACTCATCCCGGTCGGTAATATGCCGCCCCTTTCCGGCTAATATTACCACCAGTTCGTGAAAGTCGTGTTTGTGCACATCGGTATTACCATGGCTGTCATGTTGACGAACCACCAATGGAAACGCGGGGTTTTGAAAAACCGATGATGAAGGTATTCTTCTTCTCATGACTGTTTTGTGCTATTTTTTGACGTTTTTGTCAAGGCATTATATTTGGGATGCGCTATACTGGTTGCAGTTTTTTTAAATTGATAGTCGAATTGGATCGGACAAGAAAGGAAGCGATATATGAAAAAACTGAAAGTGGGCGTGGTAGGAATGGGCGGGATTGGTGATGCACATGCGGCAAGCCATAAGAAAGACAAGCTGTCAAAACTGGTGGCCGTCTGCGATGTGGTTAAAGCAAAGGCTGACAAAGCGGCCAAGACACACGGGGTGAAGGCTTACTACAGTCTTAAGAGCATGCTGGCTCATGAAGAGCTGGATATTGTGGATGTGACCACCGGCGGTTATGAGAATGGAAGCTGGCATTTTGATCCGACCATGGAAGCACTGACGGCAGGGAAGCACGTGCTGTGCGAGAAGCCGCTGTCGCATGATATCGGAGAAGCGCGTGAAATGGTCCGGTACGCGGCGGAGAAGAATCTTTACCTCGGCTGTAACCTCAACCATTATTTCACATCCACTGCCGAACGCGCCCGGAAGTATATGGATGACGGTATGATGGGCGAATTGATATATCTGCTCTTCAAAGTGGGATTCAACGGAGGTGAGCAGACTTACAATTTCAACAAGTCGCCCCGGTTCAATCAGCCTTATGCTCACATGAAGGCGTTTTTGACTCATCCGTTCAGTGTCATGCGTTACTTCTGCGGCGACATCACACATGTGCAGTCGTTCTCAACGAAGCCCGGCTTTCGCAAGAACAAGGGTGACCTGCTGGTGTCGGTGAACAGCGTTCATGTTCAGTTCGCGAATGGAACGGTTGGCTATCTGCTGAGTCAGCGCGGTGATGCCATGTACGGGCTTGGCGGCTGGTGGAGTTGTGAAGTAGCCGGCAGTAAAGGCACTTTCTGCATCGAAAATTGTGTGGAAAAATTAACCTACTGGCCGGCGCCGAAGCCGGGACAGACTCCGCCGCCTGAAATCATGAATACCGGAATTACCGATTTCGGCGTTACATTCCCGAGCCGCATACACGCGTATCTCGAGGATGTTTCCAATGGTGTGCATCTTGAGCATTTGCGTTCGTCAGGCCGCGACGCGCTGGCTACGCTTGAGTACATTTGGGCGGTAATCGAATCTTATGAAAACGGCGGCGCGCTGGTCAGGCCCAAGCCGCTTCCGCCGCTTCATGGTGATCCGAAAACAGAAACAATATAATAAGATAGTGTCAGAAATAAAATGAAAAAATGGGCATTGAAGAAAAGAAAGAATATTTTGACAGGATAACCCTCAGGTCCGGAGAACCCTCCGGGTCCGAGGACAGGATGGAGGCAGGATTAAGAGGAACAGGATGGTTCAAGAAATCTAAATAAACAATAGTTTCTTCCAGATTTCTTGAACAGTGTTTCTGATGGGGAAAGATGGGTTCAATATCCAATATCCAAAAGAGAAGTAAGAAGTAATAACAGGAGAAAAATCATGATAAAATTAGGTGTTAATTCAGTGCTGTTTCAGGGGCATGATCTGGCAACTGCCATGCAGCATATCGCATGGGCCGGATATGACGGGATTGAACTGTCTGCTATTAAAGGAATGTGCGAACATCTTGATCTGGATAACTGGCGCGCGCAGAAGGATCAGATTCAGGCGCTGGCCGCTGAGAACAAGCTGGCATTGTTGAGCATGGAAGTGGCTTCACTCGACGAGGACCGGTTGACCAAGGCGTTTGAAGCAGGACAGGGCATAGGAGTTCCGGTTATCAATGTCGGGCCCGGCGGAAAATCGGACGTGGAAGAGGATTTGGTCCGTCAAATCGGCGTTCTTGCCAAGCTGGCGGAAAAAGCCGGCCGGTACGGCGTTACATTGTGCTGTAAAGCGCATGTTGGCGGATCAATTTACAACACTCCTACCACGTTGCGAGCCATGAAAGAAATTACCGCGCCTTCATTCGGTGTTGATATGGATCCGAGTCACGTCTACCGGGCGGGTGAGGACCCCGCGAAGGCTTTGCCTCCGGTTCTGAAACGAGTGAAGCATATTCATATTCGCGACTGCAAGGGCAAGGGTCCCAGTCCGGGCGAGCCGTGTGATCAGTCCTGCGGCCGCGGAGAAATCAATTTGCACGGATATTTCAAAGCCATGGTTGACGGCCGGTATAGCGGGCCTGTCTGTCTGGAAATCATCGGTGCCGGAAATTATGAGATGGCGCGCCGTGATGTTATTGCGGCGGAAAGCTACGGCTACATGAACGCGTGTTTGAAAGCATTAGGCGGCAGATAATTAAAGGAACAGTGAAACGGTTAACATGGGAATTCAGGTATTTGGATAAGTTCAAAGAAAGGGAGGTTAGTTGTTATGGCTCGTAAACCGAATCTGATTCTGTTGGGAATAGACAGTCTTCGCGCGGATCACATGAGTTTGTACGGGTATCCCCGTCTGACCACGCCGCACATGGACAAATTCGCGGCGGGTGGCGCGGTATTTGAAAATTGCATCAGTCCGCATATCCCAACCACGCCGGGATACGGTTCCATGCTGACAGGGATGGACTGTTTCGGAACAAATGTGGTGGCCCTGCGGCATGAGGGCGGACTGGGAAAACATCTGACGACACTGCCTGAAGTGCTGGGCCGCGAAGGCTATGAAACCACATGCGTCGGATTCAGCGGGAACCCGGCATCGCGCGGGTTCAAGAAGTATATTGATTTCGAGGGATGGGGTTCATGGAATGCGGGGCGGAGCCATAAGGCAGAAAATCTCAACACCGTGGCGATTCCTGAATTGAAACGTCTGGCAGGCGGCAAGAAGCCGTTCTTCCTTTTCATGCGTCACATGGATCCGCATTCTCCTTATCTGCCGCCGCGTCCTTTTGAGCGGGCTTTCTACGACCGCAATGAGTTCGATAAAAAGAACAAATCTCTTAATCCGGTGATGAGATTCAAGCCGTTCTGCGATTACTTCGCGAGCTGGTTTCCTCCGCATTGTACGGATAAGGATTACATCATTGCCCAGTATGACGGAGCGGTGGCGTACATGGATTCCTGCATAGCGAACATTTTCGCGACCATGCGGGATCTTGGAATTGAAGAAGAGACGCTGGTGGTAATTGATTCAGATCATGGCGAAACGTTGTATGATCATGACTGCTATTTTGATCATCACGGGCTGTACGAATGCACGCTCCATATTCCGCTGGTGTTCGTGTATCCGGGAAAAGTGAAAGCAGGAGAAAGATTCAGGGATCCGGTTCATATGAAGGACATTATGCCCACCATTCTTGAGCTGATGGGCATTAAAACGAAGATCGGTTTTGACGGCCGTACGCTGGTGCCTCTACTGAGAGGCAAGCCGCGCAAATCTGAGCCGGAATATTATATCACAGAATGCACATGGATGCGGAAACACGGCTGGCGGACGCCGCAGTGGAAGCTGATTCACGCGCTGGAGCCGGACTTCCATTTCAAGCCGGAGGTTGAGCTGTATGATATAATCCGTGATCCTGAAGAAAGCTGTAATCTGGCAGAGAAGGAACCGGGTGTTGTGGCCATGCTTGAAGCGCGGATGCAGGCGCATATCGCGAAGAGGGAAAAAGAAACCGGCCGCGTCAACCCGATTTTTACCAGTCTCAACTGGCACGGGCAGGGGTGTGGGCCGTTCAAAACTTCCAAGCAGGCGTATGATACAATGCATATCGGATCGCCCGGCGCGGCGAAGGGTTTACAGGCAAAGGAGCTTAGAACTCAGCGCGGTCAGAAAAAACTATAGGGGGCAGAACTGTATTTGTGTTGTTCATGTCGCCCGGATAGCCGGGCAGGGAGGGATGACACCATGATGGTTACAGTGATAGGCAGGGGGCATTCAGGTACGCGTGCGATATCGCAAACACTTTCGGAAAGCGGAGTGTTTATGGGAGAGACTATTAACGGATCCGGGGATCTGGTGCCTCCGGGGGACATGTATGAAGCCTGCCGCGTAATGGCGCCGTACGTGAAGTGGAATGGCGGACAGGAATGGGATTTCAGCGCGCTGGAGAAGGCTGAGATTCCAGAGGAGTTTACGCGACTGGTGAAATCATATCTCAAAACCGTACTGGAAAGCCGGGCGGAACACAAGGGATGGAAATTGCCGGAAACAACTCTGGTCTTTCCATGGATCCGCAGGATGTTTCCGGATATGAAATATATCTTCTGGATCCGTGATCCGAGAGACAGTATTATCGGTTCGCATTTAACAGATGATATGACAAAATTCGGCATTCATTATCTGGCCACTGAAGATGAGCGTTTGCGCAGGGCTGTTTCCTGGAAATATCAGTATGACCTTGTCAACGCGACCCCGAAACCTGCCAGGTGGATTGAAGTTCGTTTTGAAGACTTTGTTCTCCGGCAGAAGGAGACGCTGAAACGGCTTGAGAAATTTCTTGAAATACCGTTGGCGCAGATTCCTGTCAAGCCGGAGGCGGTAGGGCGCTGGAAGACGGATAAGGAGACGCATTTTTTTGAATTCTTTCTGCCGGCAATGAAAAAGTACGGGTACGAGTTGCCTGATTCTTCGCTAAATGCGGGAAAGTAGGTGTTTATGTTAAGAGTATGTGTCATCGGAATGGGGCCTATAGGTAACAAACACGCGGGTATTTACCGGGAAGACGGATTATCTGAACTTGTTGGCGTTTGCGATATCAAAAAAGAACGCGCGGAAGAGGCGAAAAAAAAGTTTAATGTTCCCTGTTTTTACGATGCGGAAAAAATGTTGAAAGAACTCAAGCCCGACGTTTGCAGTGTGACCACCGGCGGCTATGAATACGGCAGTGAACACTGCAAGCCGACATTGCAGGCGCTGGATGCTGGCGCGCATGTGTTGTGCGAAAAGCCGATAAGCAATGATATTGCCGAGGCCGAATCAATGGTGGCAAAAGCCCGTGAAAAAAGGTTGTGTTTTGGTGTAAACTTGAATCACCGTTTCACGCCGGCGGCGGTACTGGCTAAAAAATGGGTCACGGAAGGACGATTGGGACACATTCTCTTTGTCAACATGAGCATGTGGATCAAGAATCCGGCGGAAAGTTCTCCGTATTTTCATATCAAGGCCCTTCATCCGCATACGGTGGATGTGATGCGTTATTATTGCGGCGATGTTGAAGCGGTGCAGTGTTTTGCCGTCAAGGCGCCGGGCCGCAAGATCTGGTCAACGGCCCAGTTTAATCTGCGGTTTAAGAACGGTGTGGTCGGATCGCTGACGGGCAGTTACGACATTGAGCGGGGTCATCCCATGGAGCGCTGTGAAGTGGCCGGAACGGGCGGGCGTTTTGTGCTGGAAGACATGTGGCGTGAACTGACTCTCTATCCTGCCGGAAATCCGGAGAAGACGGTTTATACCAATCCGTTATTCGGCGGTATGCGCGGTTTTGATGACACTTTCTGCAACCGGATCCATAAGTTTCTTGAGCAGGTGACGGAGAAAGTATCGCCGGACCAGATAGACGGATCGGGTGCCGATGGACTTGCCGCGCAGAAGGTTCTGGCCGCGGCAATTGAATCGTTGGAAACGGAAAAAGTTGTGAAGGTGAAATAGAGGAGAAGAAGGGGAGAATATTTTGACAGGATAAGACAGGATCAAGACCCTTCGACAAGCTCAGGGCAGGACGGAGGTTTTCATTTGCTGAATCAGAAGAGGTCGTTAAATATCAATAGAGGTATTAATCTATTGATATTTAACGGATCCAATCCCTTGTTCTATCCTTGTAAATCCTGTGATCTTGTCTAAAAAGGTTTCCTAGGATATGGGGATCATACATCAATTAAGAGAAAAGGTGGTGAACAATGATACGAAAATCATTTGTCATGCAGGTAAACAAGGGGCAGGAAAAGGAATATCAAAAGAGACATTCTCCGATATGGCCGGAGCTGGAGAAGACTCTGAAATCACACGGCGCGCATAATTATTCGATCTTTCTCCATCCCGAAACGCGGCAGTTGTTCGGATATGTGGAAATAGAAGACGAAGCGCGTTGGAATAAAATCGCGCAGACCGACATCTGTAAAAAATGGTGGGCATATATGAAAGAGGTTATGCCGTCCAATCCTGACAACAGTCCTGTTTCGGCGCCATTGCCTGAAGTGTTTCATATGGATTAATGCTTACAATTATTTATTCCTGAAACATGTCCATTCCTTGTAAAGCTGCTCAACCACGGACAGCGCGTGGAAGCTGGTCTTCCGGTCGCGGCTGACATAGCCGTAGGGACTGATGATACTTTTGCAGCCGCTTTGAAAAGGGCGGACGGGATTTTGGTTGTGCGTTCCGGGTAGCCGTCCGCGAGGATCATCACTCCGGATTTCGGTTCGGCTTCACGGATAGCCTGCGAAGGCGATGCGATCCGTTCAAAAGGGACCTTGTTTTCCCTGAGAACGTTTATCAGGTCATTGTTGTTGTCACAGCAGATAATAAGTTTTTTCTTCATTATTAATTCCTTTGTTTCTTGATTAAAGATGTGCTTTTGCGGACCACGAGTCTTGGTTGTACAAGCTGACTCTTGACATTCTCGCCTTTCATCCGGAGCCACAGAAGTTCCATCGAGAGCTTGCCTATCTCACGCTGAGGCTGTTCGATTGTCGTTAAGTCGAATTCCGGCAGGGACGCGATCCAGATATCGTCGAAACCTGTTATTGACAGGTCATGCGGAATACGAAGGCCTATTTTTTCAGCCGTGTGTTTTACTTGGATTGCGACGAAGTCAGAAAACGCGACGACGGCTGTAGGGCGCTTCGGGGATTTGAGCAGTCTTCTTAAATCCGCTTCCGTATGGCATAAGGCCGGCGGCTGGATCTTCTTCTGCTTTGCGAATTCCACACAACCCTTGTAGCGCTCTATGGATTCGTCGGAAAAACAGTATGCGATCCTTTTGTGACCGAGGCCGGCAAGGTGTTCCATTGCCAGTCTGCCGCCCTTATTATTGTCTATGACAACATCCGGGATTGATTGATGAAAACTTTTCGCGGAACAGACTACGACGGGCACATTGTTCATGTTGAACTGCAGGAGATTGGATTCGGATTTCCGGTGCCAGTTAGAGACGATGATCCCGTCGATCGATTTTTCCCTGAACAGCCGGAGAAGTTTTATTTCGTGTTCTTCCGATCCATCGGTTATTCCAATAAGCAGTCCGTATCCTTTATCTGTCGCGAATTCTCCGATTCCCTGTACGATCTGGTTGTAGAACGATGTGCTGACGTCGGAAAGGATGTAGCCGACAAGGCGGCTCCGGGACGACTGCAGGGCTCGTCCAAGATTGCTGGGAAAGTAGTTCATCTGTTTGGCTATTTTCACGACTTTCTCTTTTGTGATTTTAGCGATACGCGGATCATCTTTGAGCGACAAGCTGACAGTTGCGATGGATACATTTGCTTTTTTTGCAACATCTTTAATGGTTGCAGTCATACTTATCCTTTTTGACGGGCCAGCTTTTCGAATTCTTTTGCGCACAGATACAATCCTCTCGGGACATGGAAACAGCCTTTCCACTTTCCGCCTTTCAGCGGGAGAAGCACTTCTCCGTAACGGTTGAGATATCCGTACCATTCGCCGTATTCCGGGTCGGGGAAGTGTTTCCATGTATAATCATGGACTTTCCTGTACCACTTCCAGCATTCCTTATTGCCGGTAATGCGATAGCCCATGGCGAGCGCCACGAGGGTTTCAATATGGACCCACCAGAGTTTCTGGTCCCATTCAAGCTGTTGCGGCGGATTGCCTTTTATGTCGAGGAAATAGAAGATACCGTCATGTTTTTTGTCCCAGCCGAATTCGAGAGTCGAAAGGATCACTTCGATCGCCTTCTCGATCGTGGCTCTGTCGTTGCGCCGTTCCGCGACATCCATCAGGAACCACATGGCTTCAATCCCGTGCCCCGGATTGATCACGCGTCCCTCGTATGAATCTACGAACGATCCGTTGGGCGACACTGCTTCACGCAGGATCATCCGTTTCTTATCGAGGAACTTTGTAAAGACTTCGCTGATGCACATATCCAGCGATTTTTTCAGAGTCTCATGCGGCAGCATCCATTCCAGTTCCAGTGTGAGATTGGCGAGAATCATTGGCAGGCTCAATGCGATCATGGGGCGTGTGCCGGGAACGGCCTTGCTGTATTTTCCTTTAGGATTCGATTTTCTTTTCAGAATATTTTGATAAGTGCGGTTTGAAATTTCCCTTGCCTCTTTATTGCCGGTTGCCAGCGCGTACTGACTGAACGCCATCGCGGCAAAACAATCGGAAAATATGTTGTAAGCCTGAACAAGCGGTTTGCCTTTGCGGTTGAGCGAGAAATACCAGTTGTGATCCTTGTCCATTCCATGCTTGCGCAGGAAGTCGGCGCCGTTCTTTGCGATCTTCAGCCATGAATCGCGTTTCTCGATGCGGTTGTAGAAGGCTGAAAATGTCCAGACCTGCCTTGCTTGGAGCCAGATGAATTTATCGGTATCATAGACCGAGCCGTCACGGTTCAGGCATGTAAAATATCCGCCGCATTTTTTATCAATGGAATGTTTCTCCCAGAAAGGGATTGTATCGTCGAGCAAAGCTTTGCGGTATTGTTCAGCCAAGCGGGTATATGATTTATTCATTTTTACTCCTTTTTTTAAAAAAGCATGAACAGATTTCAGCAAATTCTTTTTACAGTGTCAATTATAATTAAAACGTTTTAATAGGCTGTAAAAGAAGGGAAGTCCTCCTTCGTCCGGGTCTTCCCTGACGGCGGGTGTCGGGGCTATGAAAGATAAAAAGACAGAAGCAAGAAGACATGTCAAGACTTCGGCGGATCTCTGCTCCGCTCCGACGATGTGTAGTTTCATGTTGTCGCTATGGGATGGTTTTGATATATTGAATATTATGAATAAGAAAGAACTTCTTGCGTACCTCAGAAAAATTGACACTGAATTGGATCAGCCGGCAATGCTCTATATTTACGGTAGCGCGGTATGTATTCTGCTTGATGAGCCGGATCGAATAAGTTTGGATATTGATGTGGCTGGGCCATATTCGAATGCTGATTACGGGGCAATTGCAGAAGCTGCTGAACGCGCCGGTATCCCTGTTAATCCTCCGGAAGATACTTCGTCCAATCACATTGAATGGATTCAGGCACTGCGACTCTGTCTTCCCAAGCCCTTGCCTGAAAATGAAATGATTCTATGGCAGGGGAAGATGCTGACGATAAAAAGCTGTTCATTGCCGGAGTTGGTCGCCAGCAAGCTTATTCGCTATGACGAAATTGATCAGGGCGATATTCAATATCTCTGTTCTCAATCGAAAATAGAGTTATCAGATGTGAAAGATGCTGTGCGGCGACTTCCTGCGCCGTTCAACAACGATATGGTGGTGCTTGAGAATCTGAAAAATCTTCAAATGGATATCAAGATGTGGAGAGGTGAAAAACAGTGACAGCCCGCGAGGAACTTCAATACTGCTACGAACTGGCTTTTTATCCTCCGAGACTGAATCAAGTCTGGCAGGATATAAAGAAAAAAAAGAAGTGCAGAGATGAATTAAAACCTCTGCTTGATAAGGCGCTTATTCTTCATCAAGCTTTGCCGGAAGAAGGATTTGCTTCTCAACGTGCATTACAGCGGCTAGCTCTCTATCAGGCGAAATCAAGAGCATTTGGCATGGTTACCTTTCTTCGAAATATTCGGACCGCACTCGGTTGTGGCGCGATTGAAACCCGTATAGTTCCGGGAAATCTTGTCCGTGACATAGGTCTTCCTGAGTTTTCCCGCGATGCAATCAGATAATCAGAAGAAGCAAGAAGACAAGTCCTCCAAAGCCAACCAACGTCGCCAAGGCTATGTTGGTCTAGAGGCTTTGTCCGGATCTCCGAGAATGCGGAGCCCGGAGTGCGGAATGCGTCCGCCTACGCCCCGACCGCCCAGCCTGACGGCGGATGTCGGGGCTTCGGCGGATCTTCGCTACGCTACGAAAGTAAAGAAGACAAGAATGGAGAATATCCAATAGCCAAATTCAGTTACCAGGTGGGGGAAAGAAAGAACCTGGATGTTGAAGAAACGGAGTGCAGGAAAAAGGGAGTGTTTACTGCGGCGGAAAACATGAAGCAAGATCATGGCAGGGATAGTTCTTTGCAGAATGCGGCGAAAGGTATAACGCGGGTTCCTGTTGCCGCATTTCCGAAATCACCTGTTCCCATGTGAACCTGATAGAATCTGGGTATATCTGTGCGTGTCCGGAAATACGAACAGGCGGGTGACGCGCAACGTTCACCGCTCTTGCACTCCACGGCAAATTCAGGTCTGCCGTTACGCAGAACAACAAAATCCACTTCCCGTTTGTCTGTATCGCGTATAAAACGCAGTTCCATGATATGTCCTTCTGTGTCTTCCACGAAATGGCAGTACTTCATAAGATGACCAGCCACCATGTTTTCAAATCTTGGGCCGGGATTTTCGACGCGGGACCAATCCCAGAAGTAAAGTTTCTTCTCTTTCCGGACAGCCCTGATCTCTTTTGATCCGAAAGGTGTAATTCGATAGCAGATATACAGCCTCTCAAATATTGTCATCCAGTGTTCAACGGTTGCATGGGCAACCTGAAGTAGTTTGCTGAGACTGTTCACTGAAAGCGGAGAGCCGACACAAGAAGGAAGATGGTGCAGTAATATTTCCAGCATGGATACTTCGCGCACGTTCTCCAGATCACGCAGGTCTTCGTGTATAACACGAGCAGAGTGGTCGCGCATCCATCGGCGGTGAAAACGATCCTCAGCTTTCATAAAAGGTTCCGGAAAGCCTCCGAACCGGAGAAGACGGCCAACCAGATCTCTATCCGGCTCACGGTCGCATTCCATTACGGAAAAGGGGTGCAGACGATAATAATGATACCGGCCCTGCAGGGAATCGCCTCCTTTGCGATAGTAATCCAAACGCGCTGATCCGGTGACGAGGAAAGAAACGGCAGACCGGTTTTTGTCAAAGAGCCCCTTTATCAGATTTCGCCATCGTGCATACTTGTGAATTTCATCGAAGATGATCAAAGATTTATCGGCAGGCAATCGCCCGGCAAGAATATTTTCTCTGTCGGACAGAGAATCCCAATTGAGGTATGCCGGGGAAGTCTCGTTCTGTTCCTTTCCTAAAAAGGATAAGGCAAAAGAGGTTTTGCCTACTTGGCGAGGGCCGCCAATGAAGACCATTTTTTCGTTGAGATCATTTCTTACGTTTTTTTCAAGATATCGGGTTTTCAATATTGCAATCCTTTCTATGGCACTCTAATATACTCATGAGTAAATTAGAGTCAACATTAATTTACTCATTTCAATGCTCTCGTCTCCGAGTGTCATGTATTTTGATTCAAACATAGCATTTTACCCCTTCCAAACCTTCCTTTTCAGTGTCATCTATTATGAGGCAAATTGAATTACCACGATGCTGGATAATTACGCTTGCATTTATCTATAAATGGTGCATATATTATCCTCCATGAATGATGATACAAGAAAACGTGTAATAGAAATATTCCAGCACCACGGAGGTGTGCTAAAGACATCCCAAGCTCTCTCTCGCGGAATACACCCCCGAACTCTCTATGAACTCCGGGATGACGGTACCATTCAATCGCTCAGTCGTGGACTATACTGCCTGTCGGACAGCAAAATTCTCAATCATCCGGGTCTGACTGCGGCGGTACTGCGAGTGTCGAAGGGAATCGTTTGTCTCGTTTCCGCGCTTTCGTTCCATGATATTACCACGCAGATACCTCATGCGATCTCGCTGGCCATCCCCAGGCGGATGAGGCAACCCGTTATTGATTATCCTCCTATGAAATTCCATCGATTCAACGATACTTCCTATACTGCAGGAGTAGATCTTCATTATATAGAAAACATTGAGGTAAAGGTCTATTCACCGGAAAAGACCGTTGCCGATTGCTTCAAATTTCGCAACAAGATTGGTCTCGATGTTGCTATTGAAGCACTGCGCTTCTGCCGGGAACGCAAAAAAACATCACCCGCAGAATTTCTGAAATACGCTCGTATTTGTCGTGTCCAGGAAATCATGACTCCATATCTGGAGGCGATATTTTGAGCAAACGTCCCGCAATCAACACCGCGGCTTCGGTCAAGGCGCGCCTTCTCGACAAAGCACGTAGGGGCGGCCACGACTTCAATCAACTGCTTCAACACTACGGCTTGGAGCGTTTCCTGTATCGTCTTGGTTTATCATCACATGCAGGCAAATTCATTCTCAAAGGGGCACTCATGCTTCAAACGCTCGGTGTGGAAATGTGGAGACCTACCATGGATATTGATCTTCTCGGAAAAGTCCGGAATGACCGTACCCTGTTGCGAAAGGTCATCCATGATTGCTGTGCCGTCGAAGTAGATGATGGCATTACCTTTGATGCGAAGGATGCTATATGGGAAACCATTACCGAAGGTGCAGATTATGAGGGTGTTCGCGTTCGCTTCTTTGGCCGACTCGAATCTGCACGGATCAGGATGCAGATTGATATTGGATTTGGGGACCCCGTGAAGCCGAAGCCCGGATGGGCTGAACTTCCCGAAATACTGGACTTTGGCCGGCCGAAGCTCAAAGTCTATCCGCCGGAATCTGTAATCGCTGAAAAACTCCATGCGCTTGTATCACGAAATACCATCAACAGCAGAATGAAGGATTTCTATGATATCTGGGGGATGGCAACCCATCTGCGCTTTGAGGGCGGCAACCTGCTTGAAGCAGTGTTAGCGACGTTTGGTAATCGCTTGACACCCATACCCAATGATGTGCCGATAGGATTGAGTCCGGCGTTCCACAACGCGCCGGGTAAGCGACAGCAATGGAACGCATTCATGAGAAAATCCGGCGCAGAAGTATCGCCATCTCTGGAGGTGATTGTTTCAAAGCTGGCAGATTTTCTTCTGCCTGTTCTCGAAGCAGCCGCGAAAGATGAAGCCTTTAACTTTACTTGGCCGCCGGACGGTCCATGGGCCTGAGGTGCGAATACGCCGTTTTTCTTTATAAATCTTTTCTTGCATGCCAAGACCCGATTTGCCATAATATAGAAAATGTTGAATGAATTTTTTCTGCACTACGAATGAGGTGAAAATAAAGGGTTTGTGCTTTCATCACCGGGTGATATTATCCAATCCTCTTTGTGTTGTTATTTTGATTTAATCCAATGGTGTTTAGATGAAAAGATTAGCCGAAAATGAGTTGATGGCATGAAAAAACCGGGCCAGCAGGAAACCACTTATTGTGCGTGGCGCAAGGCAGGTTGGCTCCAGTGGACAAGTTGGTTGAATCAGGAAGAGCAGTGGCTGTAAAGACAAAACGCCCACAAACTGTGGGCGAAATTGAGCGGTACAGAACGTTTGAGCTTCTCACCCGGCTTCCATGGGGCCACAATGTTGCGCTTGTGGATCAAAAGAAGGAGCGCCTCATTCAAGATGTCGAGGCAAGGCTGAAACAAAACTTACTGTTCGATGGCGGGTTGCATGATTGTTGGATGTTTTTGGGATTGAAAATCGAGAAGGCACAATAGTGAAAGAATCGGAAACCATAGAATTTAAAAAGAGTCTGGCTGAACTCAGCGCCGGTCTTATCTCCATTGCCGCCATCCTGAATAAACACAGCCGCGGCGAGTTGTGGTTCGGCGTCCGTAACGATGGGAAAGCTGTCGGTCTCGATGTTACAGAGAAGACACTGCGAGATGTATCCCAGGCGGTGGCCGCGCACATTGAACCGAAGATATATCCGCACATTACCCGCGAGACACTCGATGGAGTCACCTGCATCAAGGTCGTGTTCACCGGCAAGGATGCGCCATACTATTCCCATGGCCGGGCATATATGCGTGTTGCCGATGAAGACAGACAACTTAGCGCTAGGGAATTAGAAAAACTGGTTCTTGCCAGGAATAGCGAACGCTTGCGCTGGGACAATGAAATCTGCCGGATGACGCTTGCCGATGTGGACAAAACAAAATTGAGACAGTTTCTCAAGCGCGCCGGCCTGAAATGGGACAATTCGGCAAATGCACTGGGAAAACTGGGTCTGCTCAAAGACGGTAAACTGGCTAACGCCGCATCAATCTTTTTTTCAAAATCCGCGCCGATTGAGTTTCGCTGTGCGGTGTTCGCTACGACGGACGGCGCGACAATACTGGACCGCCATGATTTCAGGGGAGATGTTCTTGAACTTATTGAAGAGGCTCAGAAGTATATCCTCAAGAATATCCATATCGGCATGCGCGTTAAGGGGCTCTATCGTGAGGATGTGCCGGAAATCTCCATTGAAGCCTTGCGAGAGGCCATTATTAATGCCTTCTGCCATCGCAATTATCGCGATCCGGACCAGGTGCGTGTGGCAATTTTCAAGGACCGCGTGGAGATCAGGAACCCTGGTGGGTTGATCGGTGGTCTGACCATTGCTGATTTGCGTAAAGGTCACGTATCCAAGCGGCGCAATCCGTTGATTGCCGAATTGTTCAGGCGGATTGAGATGGTTGAAGCTTGGGGCCGCGGCATGCCGCTTATCATGAAAAATGCTCCGGATGTTCAATTCAAAGAAATCGCCGACATATTCATTGTCAGTTTCCACAGGCCATCCTATGAAGAAGTCACCAAAACATCGGCGGAAAATACCGGAAGACCTTTCAACGAAACTGCGGAGAAAGTGCGGAGAACATACGGAGAAAGTGCGGAGAAGGTTCTTGTGGCCATTGTTGAGAATTCCAGCATAAAAACTCATGAGATTTCCGCCAGAACTCATCTTGCCCAGAGAACCGTGGAAAAGGCTGTTTCCACTCTAAAGAAGGCGGGTATATTGGAGCGTATTGGGCCCGATAGAGGCGGGCATTGGAAGGTGCTGAAATGACCCGCGCCTTGCCAAGAACTTTAAGCCCAGTCTGCCCACGATTGAAGCCATTGAAGCTGAACTTTCAAAGAGGAAACATTCAAGAGAAGAAGCAAAGAAGACAAGAATGGGGAAAGAATATCCAAATCCAATATCCAAGCGGGACACCTCCGGGCCATTCCTTTCAGTGTCATCTATTATGAGGAAAATCTTGCGCCCTAAAAAAAGAGAGAAAAAACTTGCACGCCAAGACCGGATTTGCCATAATATCGAAAATGTTGAATGGCTTTTTTCTGCACTACGAATGAGGTGAAAATATGCGTGATGCGATGACAATTGGCACGGTTCCTGCCACTCACTCACT
>JBFZFB010000109.1:0-10207 GCA_041306605.1 Lentisphaerota bacterium
GTAATAAACATTTCCCGTATACAGATTCCAGAAAGCCAAAGCCCATTTCATTATAGACCTTGTAAGCACAACCTATGATCTTTTCAGTTATATCTTCATATTCCATCCCTTTGGCTTTCTGCCCCAAAAGATTAACATGATAAATCCTGTCGCGTCATCACGTCATTCGACATGACATCCCATCATCCGATAGGACAGGTGTCCTGTCAAACTCTCCTTCTGCAAATGGCTTAATTCTTACGCGCCATTTAGGCCGGATCCTTAACACAACCCGAAGGCAAAGAAGGTTGTGTTGTTGCCTCATCACATCAACCAGCGTTTCCTTGTCAAACGATGGGACACAAGACACGCCAACAGACCGATGGTCACTAGACTGATCCATGATTGGATAAAAGGGACAAGCCCGCTGTTCTCCAAGAGCATGGCCCGGATTGGTTCGTAAAAATGATACGAAGGAATCAGTGGCGCGACACTTCTCAATTTTTGCGACATATCTGACAATACTACCGGCATCAACAATGGCAGGTAACAGAGAACGCCCAACGTTCTTGCACTGGCTTGGTTGCGGCATAAGAGTCCAAGACAGATACCCAGAGCACTGAAACAGAAACAGCCTGCGCACAACATCGCGAGGTAACTCATTCCATGCAGACATGAGGTTTTTCCACCCATCAACTGAAGCGTAGCAATAGACGTAAGCATCAAAACGATCCCGTACACCAGTTTGGAAATCAACCATTCGCTTTCACGCACTGGTGTTTGCATCCACCCCAGAAACAGTTGTTTTTCTTTTTCTTCGGCAACCTGGGTCGGCAGAACAATGAAACTGACAAGAAGGACAATCATTAAAATCCACGTGGGTAAAGTCTGTTGTTTTATCGAACTTGTCTGAAGCGGCCGCACAGACGCGATCCAGCCCGGACCTTTGCCTTCTGCGGCAATTTGCAAGGCGGACAAACGTTGTATTATGGTCAATGTTTCGACGGATGCTTGCCGGGTCACTGTCAATAGAAGTTGCGACGCATTGCCGCCATCATGCGTCAGGAATCCGTCCACCTCGCGTTTCTTGAGCAATCGCCCCGCTTCCTCTTCATTCGAAACCCAACGGACGTCAAACTGGTCTGGTGCACACTTGATGCTCTCGACCATGACGGGCGCGTATGACTCGGTTTGAAGCAAAGCGATTCTCATCCTGGCAATGCGCATGCCGGCTTGATCGACCATTGTCAGTGTCGCGAACACAAAGATAGGAATGCAAATGATAAGAAAGACGGTCTTGTTTTTAAAGGCGACTGCCAGATCATGCGCGAGTAGAGTTATGACAGTGTGGTTCATACGTATAATGTTTGATAAAAAGAGGATTGAAAGTACGCGTCAGGAACTCCGTCGAAAACGACTACCCCTTCATGCAGGACAAGAATACGCGTGGCCAGGGACTTGATCTCCTCTGGTCGGTGCGAAGTAAAAAGGATCGTCTTGCCCATTGCGTGAATCCGGTGGATCAGATGATAGATATCCTTTGTCGTTTCAAAATCCAATGCGGATGTGGGTTCATCCAGAAGTAGAACGGGAGGGTCCGCGAGGAGCGAACGCCCGATACTGACCCGTTGTTTCAAACCCTTGGATAAAGTCCGCACGGCACTGCGGCGGAAAGGCAGAAGTTTAAATTCTTGCAGCGTATCTTCAATGCATGAGGCAGGAATTCCGAAAAGACGGGCAAAGAGTGAAAGATTATAATCAACGGAAAAGATATCGTGAAGATTGGGGGTTTCAGGGACAAATCCGATTTTCCGGATAAGGGCCAGCCGATCACGGAGTTCAATACCTTCCACTGTTACCTGTCCGCTGTCCGGAACAATCCAGTTAGCCAGAAGTTTAAGCAAAGTTGATTTGCCGGCTCCGTTATGCCCGACAATGGCGATCAGCTCGCCGCAGTCCACTCCAAAACTTGTCGACAGAAGCCCCCTCTTGCCGGGATAGACTTTTGAAAGATGATGAACTTTCAGATACATGTCATGAATCGACGAGTGGAATCACCACGTCGTCTGCCTTAAACTAATTTCACAATGACAATGATCAAAACAATCACAACCAATAAGGTGATGATACCCATAGTAATTCCTCCATAATTTAACTTTCGTTTCTTATTTAAGACAGTCTACGCGACGGGATGATTCCCGGATATGGGGTGTAACCCTACCGTCGGTTTCTGCTTCATTTTATTGAACAAAACTCAATTGACGTGATAACCCTAGCGTACTCCCCTTGACTTTCCGAAATCCATTCTTGTAAATGTGGAAGGATAACAAGCAAGCTTGTGGCTGAACACGCTCGGCAATGCCCATACGCGTTCATGGGGTTTGGATGGTCAACCGCCGCCTTGCAAGTTGAAGAATGTCCATGGACCGCGCGTAATCAATAGTATAGTGTATGTTTATGCGTTTTTTTTAGATCATTGCAGAAAGATGGTTGACTGATCCGATCTGATAATACAAAATAGGGACAATAATGGAGAGAGTTTTATCCGGTTGCGGTATGTGTGGATGATTTCTATAGGATTTATTATGCTTATTTTAAGGAACATGTCTAAAATTGTAGTTGCAGTATCCTTCTGGCGGCAAAAGCCAATGATACTGCACTTATGAATTCCAAATAAGCATATAATGAGTGATATTACAGTACTTGTAACCGGAGCGTCGGGTTTTGTTGGCGGACACATGGTGCATTTTTTGCATGAAAAAGGGGTCCGGGTCAAAGCCATGGTTCGAGATGAAGAGAAAAATGTTTCTCTTCGTAACCTGCGCGGTGTCGAGCTTGTCACGGCAGACCTGCGCGACAGCAACAGTCTCAAGCGGGCTGTTGATGGGGTAACACATATCTATAACATAGCAAGTCTTTTCCGTAGAGCCGGTTTATATGAAGATATTTTTTTTGATATTAATGTTAATGGTGTCAAACGGCTGTTTGAAGCCGCGATAGAAGCCGGCGTACAACGTATTGTGCATTGTTCAACGGTGGGAGTGTTGGGAGATGTAAAGAATCCACCGGCAACAGAAAATACGGAATGTAATCCCGGAGATGTATACCAGCGAACTAAACTTGAAGGTGAAAAAATAGCCATGGATTTTTACAGATCAGGCAAGATGCGGGGTGTGGTTATACGGCCGGCCATGGTTTATGGTCCGGGCGATACGCGCAATCAGAAACTTTTTAAAATGATCGCGAAGAGGTGCTTTTTCTATGTCGGAAAAGGAGATGCATATGTTCATTTTATTCATGTAAGCGATCTGGTTCGTGCTTTTTTTCTTGCCATGAATAAGTGTGATTTGAATGCTGAAACGTATATAATATCAGGAGAACGCGCGGTTCCTCTTTATGAAATGGTGAATGTTATTGCCGACACTCTGCATGTGCGGCGGCCTTGGCTTCATTTGCCGGTGAAACCAATGCAGTGTTTGGGTAGTATATGTGAGGCAATCTGCATGCCGCTTCATATTGAGCCGCCTATCTTCAGAAGACGTGTGGATTTCTTTACGAAGAACAGACACTTTGATTCCTCCAAAGCCAAGCGCGACCTTGGATTTGAACCGCAGAATAATTTCAAACAGGAACTGATTGATATTATTGATTGGTACAGAAAAGCAGGTTGGCTTTGAAGCCTTTATTTGCAATGAACCAGGCTGATGCTGCATTTATAATCAAATAACGATTTTTAAGAATCAATTGACAACAAGATGTGTGATAAGCCAAGTAAAAATACCGGAGTCAGGCATGAATAAAAAAGCAATCCAGTGGCTCTATGATGAACTGCCGCGTCTGGTGAAGAATGGTGTTTTGACGCCTGATGCGGAAGAACGGTTGAAAGCTCATTATGGACCGGTTGAAAAGGCGCGGCCCGCGCGTCTCGCAGTAATCATCTTTGGTATCTTCGGAGCATTGCTGATCGGAGCTGGAATCATCCTTATGCTGGCGCATAATTGGGAGAATATGTCCCGGCCGGTTCGCACAGTTCTTTCTTTTCTTCCGCTCGTGCTGGCACAGTGCATGATGGTTTGGACTTTATTTCGCTGTCCGAAGAGTGTGGCATGGCGCGAGAGTTCTGGAGCTATGCTTTTCCTGATGATAGGAGCAAGTATTTCGCTTGTCGCGCAGACGTACAACATTTCCGGTGATCTCCCGCGTTTTGTGCTGACGTGGTCTCTGCTTGGTCTGCCGATTGTATATCTTCTCGATGCTGTAGTGCCGGCCCTGCTTTACCTATGGGGTATTACCGGGTGGGCGTGTTACTTACGCGGCGAGGAGAGTTTTAACGGCGGTTATTGGCTGTTGGCTTTTCTGATTTTGCCACAACTTGCTTTATGGTTGCGTTCCGGACGTTATAAAGTGCAGCCAACGCTTCTGCTTTGGGCATTATGCGTTAGCGTTACAATTGCCGCTGGCGTGACGATTGAACGCGTTCTGCCGGGGCTTTGGATAGTCCTTTATATGGGGCTTTTCGCGCTGATGTTTCTTTCCGGCGAATTCTGGTTCAGGGATGCCGAAGGTTTCTGGTCGCGGCCTCTGCGTCATTTTGGAGCCGCCGGCGTGCTGGTTTTGTCGTTTATTTTCACTTTCGACTGGCCCTGGAAGGAGATAGGCTGGCACCATTGGCATTGGGATCATCCTGCTAATCTATGGTGGCGCGGGATACCCGATGCCGTGCTGGGCGGTGTTGTTCCGATTGCCGCTATTGTTCTGCTTGTGATGACAATAAAGCGCAAAACGCCGCTAGGCATTCTGTTTGGTCTGGCCCCTGTTATCGCTGTGATTGGTTATAGCATTGCGCGCCCGTACGGGAAATTTTACTCGCCAGCCGCGGTGCTTTTTGATGGTTACCTGCTTGTTATAGGTCTCTGGTTGCTGGCTACCGGCATCAGGTTCAATAAACAGGGTCAGATGAATGTTGGTTTGATGGCGCTTACCGCGCTGATCATCGCGCGGTTTTTCGACAGTGATCTTGATTTCCTTCTGCGCGGCCTGGTTTTTATCGCGCTCGGCATCGCGTTCCTTGTCACCAACATAATGATACTGCGCCGGAAAAGGGGTGAAACATGAGCAAACGTAATCTGATTGTGTTGGCCCTTTGCGTTGTTGTTATCGCGCAACTAGCGGTACCGGCGTCGTTGATCATTAAACATGAAATGACCCTGCAGAAAGGCGAGGTGTTTCTGTTTAAGACGCGGCCGGTTGATCCTGTTGACGCGTTCAGGGGCCGTTATGTCTGGCTCGGCCTTGAACCGGCCAGTGTCAAGGTGCCGGATGTTCAGGAATGGACTTATAAACAGAAGGTTTTCGCTGTGCTTGGGCGTGACACAAATGGAGTTGCTGTTGTACAGAGACTTGAACATGCCAAACCGGAAGGTGAGCCTTCAGTGCAGGTGCGGGTGGGGTGGCATAATAACAGCGCGAATGAGGTGAGCATCAGTTGGCCGGGATTGGATCGTTATTATATGACGGAGAAAAAAGCGCCTGCCGCTGAAAGTGCATATAGAAATCGTAGCACCCGGGAAAATCAGACATGTTTTGTCAAAATACGTGTTCTTAACGGTCACGCCGTTATAGAAGATCTGCTGATAGAAGGCCAGTCCATCAGCGACTGGCTGAAAAACCAGTAGAAAAAGGATTGAACCCGCATTGCAGTTCCGGCAAGTTGATCAATCGCAAAATATGTTAAATAGTGGAGGGCGGTTGCTCCGCATGGGAATGTCGTCCCATCGTTAGCTCTTTAAGATGCCAATATTTCTTCAATTTTCAGCACAAAATCTTTCGCGTCTTCTATTATCCATTCGGCGTCATCGTTGGTAATAATCTCAACGCCGTATTGCTCAACCACTCTGTTTTCTTGAGCTTTTTCCAGCGACTCAGAATACTTTTTCTCAAGCTGTTTAGCGCGTTTAAGGTATGCGATAAATTCAGGCTTAACCTTGCCGCGCTTAACATAAAATTCTTTGAAAGCCGCGATCGCACAATAATGCGCCGTGGCTCGAATGCCTATTTTATAAAGAGACGCCAAGACTGCATGATACATAGCGTAATAGCCGCAAATGATGGTCCAGTCAAAAAGATCATTGTCAAACATGAGCTTCATTGCGCGCAGGTTGTTATGCGCCTTATCAATATGTTGCCCGGCGCGCTCGTTGCCAACCGGCACCTTCTGCAGATTTGGCCTGCCTTCTTTGGGATGAAAGCACCCCTGCAGAATCCGCTCTAAGTTCTCGGGCATATTATTTGCCTCCCTCTCTTATAAGTTGCCAAAATAAGAATTCGTTATAAAGTACAATACGGTCCTTCCATAAATTATCGTAAAACTCGGTTTTTGCCTTATAGCCATTGATGAATTTCTTCGTTGTGGTGCTTACTGGCCGAATCTCTAATAAGGGACTGACATCGGTCTTAGCCTTGTTCAATATATTAGTGATATCATTTTCCTTGTCCGGAACGACTGCCAAGATGTCGATATCGCTTTTTTTTGTCCATTCGCCCCGCGCCACCGAGCCGAAAAGCACAATAAGCTGGATTCGTTTATTGGAAAGCTCAACTACCGTATCCGTATATTTCTTAAGAAGTCGAGCGATATTCTTATTTTTGGCATAAAATGCCTTGCGCCGATCGAACTCCAATAATTCAAATATTTTTACAGTCTCATCGTTTTCCAGATTGGGTTTAAAAAAAGTGGAATGAGACATCTCATTGCGCTTGAAAATGTCGCTTTTCACAAATAAACGCATCGAATTATCCACATTTGCCAGCGAGGATTCGGACAAGCGGGCAATCTCGCGCAAGTGGATTTCCTTAAAAGGATCTCTCAAAAATACTTGTAATATTTTCTTCCTTCCGGGTGGTATTAGCATGCTTTCTTCTCCTGTTCTATAATATAATACAATTGTTCTATATCATAGAACACCAGCTGAGCAAGTCAACCATTTTCTGCGTTCAAAAAAGGTCAGGGGTGTGGGACATAGAAGTTACCGTTTTCAAGCGCATTGTTTGATTTGCTCGTGTTTATAGGTCCAGAAGTTGTCATAGAGACGTCCGAGGACAGCACAACGGACCGACAAGACGTTCTGGGCACCGCCGACATGCCAGAACATGCCGGATTGTTTGGTGCGTTGACCCACGACCGTCTTACATCCTGCTTCGATGACGCCTGATCCGACGAAGTAACCGTGCTGTTTGAAACTGCCATAAAGCATTCTGTTCTGGTTTGTCTGGAAGTATTGAATGGCTTTGAGCACTTCGTCTCTGTTTTTCAGTGAAGACGCGGCGGACAAAGTGACGCGGATGAGATGATCTACCTTGTCCTTTTTCAGCCATTTCTTCCACAACTCAACCTTTCGTTTCGCCACTTTCTCCGAGGGGTAAAGGAGTTTGGCCAGATCCGAGAGATGCTCGATGGCATGATAGAGATCGAGTATCTGAATGGCGTCAGGGAAATAAATTCGGGCTACTTCCCAAATCCACGCCGCTCCATCACCCAACACGACCACTCTCTTTGCGTAAGCCATTCCTCGAAGGCGGGCCTCCTGTTGTATCAAGGCTCCGAAATCCAACGATTCGTCAAAGCTGGCCACATGCGTCGTGCTGTCAGTATCCCGCTCTGGAGCCTCCCCGTTCTTTCGGCGGATCTGCGTAAAGACACACCCCAGCTTGACTTCCCTCGTCTTGGCCGATCCGTCAGGTTGTTTGCCTTTGCGGCCCTTTGTCTCGGATTTTGTCATGGGAACTCCCGTGGCATCATAACTGACGTACAAGACTGCAGGTGGTTGTTTAGGAATCTCCGGCGGACGTTTGATAAGCCATTTCTGCACTTCCGGACCTATAGCGGCAGTCATCCTCTGAATGGATCGGCCAGGGATATTCAATCGAGCATAAACCTGCAAATCCTCACCCGCTCGTTCAAAGGAAGGACTCATAGAACCGGCCCGAGCCATGAGACGCTGAAGTCCGGGGGTGTATCCGTCCCGAAGCCCGAGCAGCTCATCGAAAGGAGCACGTCCGATATCTCCGTCGTAGAAATAGTCCCGGCAGAGCTGGAACTTGCCGAGAACACAGTGCACCTCTATGGGCCGGTTCTTATAATGCCGTTCCCCTGTTTTCCGATCTTCCGCACAAACTGGAACATGCTCCTTGAAGAACCGCTCCAGCCGTTGACAACCATCCTTCATGAGAGCCGCCATGAGCCCTTCTTCAATGGCTCCCATATCCAATACGCCGCTGGCGGCATATTGGTCTTCGATCACTTTCATGAAGGCGTCCGCCTCTGAGAAACGGTCTTCGGTCGCCTCCTGTCTTTTTTTTTACTGTCGGCGGTGGCATTCTTTACAGTCGCTTGTTCTGTGAGTTCAGTGAACTCACGACAAAGAGACTGAAACCGCTCGTACGCCTTGGCATCTTCCCGAATCCGCTCCACGTCCTCCTTCGATACTCGTTCGGACCAATGTTGCCCGTCACGCCAGCCCTGCAGAACATAGTACGGGCCTTGCTGTCGTCTCTTCTTGCCGTCTCCAACTGTGTAATACTGCTGACTTATACCTCCTTGCCGCATTCTCGATATTAGTCGCATTTCTTCCAAAATCTCATCCCGCCGTCTCTCTGTCATTGTATCCATAGCACCTCCTGTATATTTCTATATACAATACTATGACCAAAAAATATATGCCAGCCTTTTCTTCCATCATTTGTAACTCTCCAGTCTTGCACCCAAAGGTCAGTATCGTACTTGGAAAATAACCAAAACGCTTGAAAAGACGGCTATTTCATATTTGACAGAATCAGAGCCAGGCACCATCATGATTCAAACTAAATTTTGTTTATATGGACCTCAAGCTGATACATGTTCAGTCTTACAGAAAAATATTGCATTACACATCTCAATGTGTGAACATATGTGTGGAGGTGAGATATGGCTACAAATCTACAACTTGATGACAGACTAATTAAACAAGCGGTTCAACTGGGCAGTCACCGCACGAAAAAAGCAGCGGTAACGCAAGCTTTGACCGACTACATTGCACACCTCCGACAGGAAAAGATTCTTGATTTGTTTGGAAAAGTGGACTTTACCCCTGGATATGATTATAAGCGCCAGAGGGCAAGAGAATGAGGGTACTCGTCGATACAAGCATCTGGTCGCTTGCCCTCCGACGAACGAAGCACATCAAGAATCCTGAAGTGCTGGAATTGAAACGCCTGATAACTGTCCATCTGGTAGAAATCATAGGCCCAATCCGGCAGGAAGTGCTCTCCGGAGTTCGGGATCAACTTCAGTTCGACAGGTTAGAGACAAACCTTGCCGCCTTTTCCGACATGCCTTTGCTGTCCGAAGATTACGTAACTGCCGCCAAGTTCTTTAATTTATGTCGTTCGAAAGGCATTCAGGGTTCGAACACAGATTTTTTGATATGTGCCGTAGCCGTGAGGCACGACTTGGCCATTTTCACAACTGACGGAGACTTTTCCTTGTTTGCCAAGTGTCTGCCTGTCATACTTCACGAAATTCACAGAAGGACCGAACCACGCGCAGCAGGGTACTCAATGAACCGCCGCGGTTCATCTCGCCCCTAGAGCATGTTGCGATTGAATGTGGCCTCAAAATATCGTGAAAGTTTAATGAAAACGGCATTTTTGTGGTTTTCTTACGGCTACGACATTAATTAATATGCTCTAAGCACAGGCGTTGAGCACAAAGATAAAAAAAGAAATTGAATGAAGAAACGAAAGGTGGTAGATAGCAAAGTTGAGCGGTGACTACTGGTCCATGTACCGGCTTGCAGGTCTTCGTCCGGGGCGTCAGGACTGCTTTATGCAATAATCCAGCTTGCTGGAGCGCCAACCTGTGTGTAGCACCTATCACTTCCTTTCCCTATCCAGATTGAGGATTCAGAAGAATGAAAAGGGTAGTCATCGCGATAATTCTGGCTCTTGCAGTCGTGTTCATAATACTGGGCGTTACGATCCCAAGGTTGGGGGGCCACGGCAAGCACCCACGACTCGATGCCGCACGTGATGAAATCCGTGTCATCCGTTCAAAGCTGGCAGAATATCGGAACACGCACGGGGCCTTCCCTTCGGAAGAGGCCGGACTCAATTTCCTTCCGCCCGACCTCTTTGTTAAGGGAGTGGCTGAGCAATACCGCCCCAAATGTGTCACCGATCCGTGGGGCACGCC
>JBFZFB010000110.1:0-18086 GCA_041306605.1 Lentisphaerota bacterium
TGTAAGGCGTTGATTTTGGGTTGGCCGGGGATAATTCCGCCAATGATTTTCTGTAGATTTCCAAAGCGTCTTCGCCGCTATTAGTGGTAGTGACGCTGTAGCCAAGCGAGTGAATATATCTCTGCATCAAATTTGAATATGCTTTGGTATCGTCAACGACCATCATGTTTCCTGTTGCTATATCAGGCGTGATCATGGCTTTGTCGGCATGTTTCTTCTTTGCTTGTTCGGTTAATGCGGGGAGGTACAAGCTGAACCGGGTTCCCTTTTCCTTGGCGCTGTATACAGAGATGTATCCGCTATGGCCTTTTACAACACTGTATACTACAGCCAGCCCCAAGCCGGTCCCGCCCTTTTGGTGGCCACCGTTTTTCATGGTATGGAAAGGTTTGAATAACTGGTTGAAAAATCCTGCACTTATACCGTATCCGGTATCTATAACTTCCAACACCACGTATTGACCCTTTGGAATGATCTCCAGCTCTATGAAATCCTTGTCTAACTCTTCATTTCTTGTTCTTATTGTAAGAGTACCGCCTTGTGGCATTGCGGAAAAGGCATTGAGGGTCAGATTCATAAGCACTCGCGACAGGTGCAGTTCTGATCCGTTGATTAACCATGGGTCAAGCGCAGTATCTTCGATGATAGTTACATTGGGATGGGATGATTTGAAATCTCTGAAACTGGCATCATCGATGTATTTTTTTATCACATGATTAATATTCGTTGGTTGAAGATCTTCCGTCTGCCATCTGCTCAAGTCCAGTAATTCCCCGGCAATGCGTTTTGCTCTTTCTGCTGTATTTGTGATAGCCTGTAATTCCTTTTTGGTTTCTCTGAATATATTTTGATCTTCGCAGGATTCGATCTCCATTATCATCACCTTTGGCATATTGACCAGTGACATGAAAATATTATTAAGATCATGAGCGACACCGCCGGCCAGAATGCTTACAGATTCCATCTGCTTCACGCGGGCCAGCTTTTCCTGAAGTTCGCGTCCAATTTCTTCGTTTTTCTTTTTTCGGGTGATATCGCGCATATTGCCTACAATGGCCGTCATGTGTCCGGCTTCATCCTGCAAGATGGATTGAGAGACGCCTATCCAGCGAAGCTCGCCATTACAGTGTCTGACTTGGCATTCAAATGCGTGAAATTTTTTTATTTCCTCGCGATATGAATCAGGTGATTCAATGAAGGTTAACACGTGCTTCCGGAAATCTTCCGGTATCAGGTAGGTCAAGTCGCAAAGATTTTTGCCTATGATTGTTCCGGCTTTGTAACCGAGTATTTGTTCCACTGACGGACTGATGTAATCTATGGTATGGTTCTTTATGTCCAATCTGTAGATTGTGTCTGTGGAATTTTCCAGTATAGCTCTCATGAGAGTTTCACTTTTGGTAAGGTACTGCTGTAGAACACGGTTTTTTATCTGCATACGATGAACGTCAACCGCATTGCGCACAGGCACAAGAAGGTCTTCGATGGAAGTCAAAGGCTTTATGATGTAGTCCTGCGCCCCCAGTTTTAACGCTTGAACTGAAGATTCAACGTCGTCAAAACCCGTAAACAGAATTACAGGTAAATCTTCTTTTGTTTGCCGGATGACGCGCAAGAGATCAATACCGCTCATATTCTTGAGGTGGATATCTGCCACAACTATGTCATATTGTTCCGCGGAATCGATTTTTGCGACGGCCTCTTCAGCTGTGGGAACCATGCATACCTTTACGCCACGCATCTCCAGCATGGTTTTTGTGGCTTCACCGGACTCGGTGTCGTCTTCCACAAAAAGCAGATTTATCTCTTCATTCATTTTGGTAATGCCTGGTTCTTTTCTATAATCAAAAAACAGCAAGTATTATAACAGAAGTATTTCGATTTTGCATGTCGGGAAATATGAATTACATTTGTAGGACTTGGCTTGCACGGTTTGTAGGCATGAACAGTTCGGGGTCCCGCCGTATGCTGTTCTGGAAAGCGATAATGGTCAGATGGCTGGCTTGTAGGGTGTCAAGTCGTCGCAAAGGCCATGCTGAAGAGCGAGTTTTATGAGGCTTGCTATATTGGGAACATTAACCTTCTGCATTATGCGGTAACGATAGGTAGTTACAGTCTTCGGGGAGATTTTCAGGAAGTCGGCGATTTCAGTAAAGGTATGGCCCTTCATGACGAAATCGAGAACCTGTTTTTCCCGGTGGCTCAAACGATCGAAAGGTTGTTTCTCGGCAGGCTTTCTGCTGTTAAGTCCGAGAATAAATTCGTTTATCAGGGATTCGGCAATTTGTCCTTTAAAATACCGGCCTCCGTCATGCACAGTGTAAATGGCCTCCATGATTTCTTTGGAACAGGATGTTTTAATCAGATAGCCGGAAGCTCCAGCTTTGATGGATGGAATTATATAATCAGGAGTCGCGTACATTGAAAGCATGATAATTTTCACCGAGGAGTATTTCCGGCGTATCTTTTTTGTCGCCACGATTCCGTTCATTTCCGGCATGGATGCGTCCATCAGGATGATGTCGGGGCGCAATTCCCCAGTCATGGCAATGGCCTGCAGGCCATTCTCAGCTTCTCCCGCAATTTTGATTCTATCAGATCCGTTTAGTAGTTTGCGTATTCCTTCCCTGACAACAGCATGATCGTCGGCAATGAGAACATTTATTATCTTTTGTTTGCTTCTGCGAGGCGTTGTATTCATCTGGATTGCTCCTTCATTTTTCAAAGTGAAGCCTTTTGTTGCTGGTCTCTTTTTATTTCCACAACAATGGAGGTGCCTTTTTCCGGTGTGGAGTTTATAAAGAGTTGCCCGCCAACCGCAAAAGCTCTTTCTTCCATTATCATCAATCCCCATCCGTGTTTGCTGTCTTTTGACAGGAGATTTCGGTCAAAGCCGATTCCGTCATCTGATACTTCGAGGCGTACTTTCTCATTATCTTGAGATAAATTCAATGAGATGTTTGCGGCTTTGGCATGCTTGGTGATATTGGTTATTGCTTCCTGAACAATCCGGAAAAGGCCTATTTCTGCGCAGGAGTGTAAACGAGGCTTGATGTGACTTCCTTTAAGACGAATGGTAATTTCATTAAGATTTCCTCTTAAAGTGTTGCAATAGTTTTCAAGCGCGGCAAACAATCCGCTTTGATCAAGCCATTTTGGTCTTAGTTGGGCCATGATGTCGGCAATCAAAATTCTCAGTTCGTCTGTTTCCTGTATTGTTGTGTTTAGGCGGGATTGCACATCATCAGAGACGCTTGGATGAACATGATCCCGGATATAGTTAAGACCCAAGCACAGGGCGGCTATCTTCTGGCCCGCTTGATCATGAAGTTCTCTTGCGAGCTTGTTTTTTTCTTCTTCGGTTATTTTGGCTATGTGAGCGCACAGAAAACGTGAGCGTTCATAAGCGGCCTTTAAAAGATTTTGCGTATGCTCCCTTTCTTTTTCCAGTTCACTATTTCTCAACAACGCGTTATGGTCACGGATGGCTCTTTTTAAGGGTATGAAAAGATCATCAATGGAACTTAATGGTTTTAAAATATAATCATTTGCCCCAAGTCGTATGGCCTGAATGGCTGATCCAACACTGTCATAACCTGTCAGCAGAATGACTGGAAAATCGGGAAGTTTTTCACGAATTTTACGCAGGAGATCCACGCCGCTGATTTCGCCCAGCCTGATATCCGCAACAATAGCGTCATGTTTGGCCGGATCAAAACATTCCAGGGCTTTTTCAGCGCTTTCCGCAATCTCAACACGCATTTTGCGCTTGATGAGCATTGTTTTCATGGCTTGGGCGGATTCGTAATCATCTTCCACCAGAAGTATAAGCTCTCTTTTCTCTGTTTTGTTACAATTCACAAACGGTTTTCCTCTCGTGGGCGGAAGCATATTATTGATTCTTCCATTGATATTTCGGCAAAACGACACGATTCCAATGTCACGCAGTATATCGGTGTTGAATTGCCATCAGTCGAACTATCCCCCTAATGACGCCATATTATGTAAAAATGCAGAAAGGCTTTAATTTAAGCAGTTTATACGTTATAGTGTCAAGATGCCTTTTCCGTATAAGTGGAAATCGGAAATAGTGTGCGTGTTTTCTTTTTTTAAAATTGAAGAAAATTCCATTCCAATGGTAATATCAAAAATAACGAAAGTTGATTGGTACGTGACAGATGCAGGGCATTCGTGATTTTTGATTGAGAGGTTTTAGATGTCGGAACTGAAGAAAAAATTATTTTCACTGCCCAAACATGGCGCGTGGTTCCAGTTCTTTCTGGCAATAGTTCTCACTTCCGTACTGCCTGTCCTGACGTTGATTTATGTTATGATGAGAGAAGACCGGCAGGTGGTGTTTTCCGGCTTTACGCTGTATCTGCTTATTTTTTCCGTGCTGGGTCTTATGATCCTTGGTTACGCGATTCTTTTCAAGTATCCGGGCAATATCGTCCGGCTCCATCGCAACCTGCTGGCAATAGTCAGAGGCGAAATGCCGGAAAGCGTTAACCTGATAGGAGTTGAAGACGACATAGGGGCAATTGAAAAGGCCGTAAATGTCATAATAGAACAGCTCAAGGAGAGAATTGAAATGGCGGAGACTCAGAAAAAGAGTCTCGAAAGAGAGCTGTATCAGGCCAACCGGCTCAAATCAATGGGTGTCATAGCGGCCGGTATTGTGCATGAAATAAACACACCGGTTCAGTTTGTTTCCGACAACACGAGATATGTTCAGAAAGCATATGGTGATATTTTTGGGTTTGTTGATCTGGCGCAGAACATGATTAAAGAATGCCGGCGCGATTGCAGTAAGGCAGAAGCTTTGGTTGAAATGCTGCCGGTTGACGGCGGTCCTGCGAATATGGGTGATCTCCGTGATGAAATAACCATGGCGTTGTCTGAAAGCATGGAAGGGCTTGACCGCATTGTTTCGATTGTGCGCGCCATGCGTGATTTCGCGCACATGGGTAAACAGGAAAAACTGATGGCTGATATCAATAAGATTATAAAAAGCGCGGTAACTATTTCCAGAAGTGAATGGAAATATGTAGCTGAAATTGAATACAAACTGGACGCAACCATCCCTGCCGTTGAGTGTTATCCGGGTGATGTTACCCAGGTGCTTCTCAATTTGATTATCAACGCCACTCACGCGATCGGTGAGGTTTGTAAAGCCGGGCCTTCCGGGACCGTGGGAAAAATTACTATCGCAAGCCGGATGAAAAATAATCAAGTGGTGATAACGGTTTCTGATACCGGCGGTGGAATTCCCGAAGTTGTTCGTCCGCGCATTTTTGAACCGTTCTTTACGACAAAGGAGTATGGAGACGGAACGGGGCAGGGGTTGGCCATATCGCGTTCGATCATTGTCAATAAACACGGCGGATCGCTTACGTTCGAGACGGAAGCAGGCAAGGGTACCACGTTCATTGTTTGTTTGCCCCTTAAGAACAAAGAGAAAAACATTGAATAACCACAACAGCGCCATAAATATTATATTTGTGGATGATGAGCCGATGATTTTGTCTGGCATCAAACGGTCGCTGAGCGGCACTGATCCGCAATGGAGTATAAGTTTTACAGGAAGCGGTGCGGAAGCTCTCGATATCATGTCTGCAACTCACTGTGATGTTATTGTGTCTGATTTTAAAATGCCGGATATGGACGGCATGACCCTGCTTGAAAATGTCAGACAAAATGATTCATCGGTTATCCGTTTTTTTCTTTCGGCTCATATCAGGAAACCTTTCATATTTGACACGTTGATGGTTGCGCATGCGGTTTTTTTAAAGCCATGCTCTTCTGATGTTATCAAATCCGCGGTGTTGCGATGGCTGAAATTGCGTGAGGCGATACCTGCCGGCAAAATACGTGATGTTGTCTTTGGGTCGGAAGGTTTGCCCGTACTTCCGGAAACGCATCGCTACGTGAAGAAAATGCGCGAAGCCGGCAGTCTCAAGCAGGAGGAAATTTATGACCTCTCAATGAAGGATCCCGGCTTTGCCGCCAGATGTCTGCGTCTGGCCGGCGGGGTGGCTCGTGATTCAGAATGCATGATTTGTGATATAAAAGAGGCTCTTACTTTTCTGCAGGATGACGGCCTTATGAAGCTGACCGATCCTGATAAGCTCGAAATTATACAGCCGGAACTGGCGCAGACTGTCCGCGAAAAACTTCTTGCACATGAGAATACCGGGATGAAATCAGACGTGAACACGGAGCATGCAAAGCGGGCGGTGGTGGCCGCAGCGTCGCGTGACGAAGAGAATCTCATTTTACAGGTTGCCGATCCGCAGAGTTATCATAAGTTATGTTCAGAACATGTTAAACAGGAAGTGGTGGTGGCGGTATTGCGTAACATAGGGAAACTGGTTTTACTGCTTGCTGATCCCATGAAATATGAAAAGTTGTCTTCTGCCTATGGCAAAAACTCTATCGTGCTTGGCGAATGGGAAAAAAGCGCTTTCGGCATCAGCCATGCGGATGTAGGCGCCTGTTTGGGTGGGATGTGGGAATTGCGTGAAGATGTTGTTAAGGCAGTAAAGCTTTGCTGAATTCGAATACGCGAAAGGCGGATTTAAATGACGGAAAAGAGAACACACTCTATTTTGATTGTTGATGACGATGCGAGCTTCCGCCATGGAGTGAAACGGCAGTTGAGCATGGTGAGAGCAGGGCCGGTTTTCGAAGCGGTTGAAGCGTCGAGTGGCGCCGAAGCAATGGAAATTTTAAAAACAAGAAAGATGGACTGTGTGCTTCTTGATCATGGCATGCCGGGCGGTAGCGGATTGGACTGGCTGTCGAAGATTCTTCAGCTGGGTGGGCACAGCGCTGTAATAATGGTTACAGGCGCAGGTAGCGAGGAAATCGCGGTTAAAGCCATGAAGCATGGCGTGATGGACTATCTGGTGAAAGGTTCAATTACTCCGGAAAGTCTGGAGCACGCCATTCTTAACGCGCTGGAAAAAATTGCGATGAAAAAGACAATAGCTGTTCAACAGCAGAAACTTCTGGACGCGGAAAGGCATCGGGTGATGATAGAAAGCCTCGGTGCGGCATGTCATCATGTCAGCCAGCCGGTTACGGTGATAAACGCGTATCTTGAATTGATGAAAAGACAGGAAAAATCACCGGAACTTCAGGATATGATCAACAATTGCGAGGAAGCTGCAGGCAGGATAGGGAAAATTCTAGATCGGCTCCGCGAGGTGAGCGCGTACAGAACGGAACCGTATCTGCCGTCAGGCGATGAAAAGAACTGGCATGATGGAGACAGCATCATTGCGGTGTAACCCCATTCTCTTTTGTCTTTCGCAGCCCCGACATCCGCCGTCGGGGGAGACCCGGACGGGAGAAAGCAAAGAAGGGGATTTTTTGACCCGCCTGCAACGCTGTAGCACTGCGGGCAGGCAGGATGGACGGGATTAACGGAATACGGATAAAAAAACAAGATTGTTCAAGAAATCTCTACAGAACAAGAGTTCTGGTCGAGATTTCTGAACAGTTTTCATGACAGGGAAAGGATTTGAGAAAGAAAAATTATAAGCCAAAACAATAGAAGGCGAACTGGATCACGATCCTTCCAATCAGAAAAACTGTTCAGGAAATATGGCATAAAACTACTGTTTTATCCAGATTTCGTGAACCATCACGTCGTTCGACATGACAAGTCCTGTTCTTCTCCATTCTCCATCCTGTTATCCCGTCAAATTCCCCTTCTAATTTCTTCTGCAAGTGGCTGAATTCTTACGCAAATCCGGATTTTGCGGTTGATCAATTTGCCGCAGGTGCCGCGAACATTCAGTCTTGCGGCAGATTTTTTATAAAAGGCATAAATAACGGTTCCATTTCCGACAGCGAATGGCCTATTGATGACGGCAGTAATGTCGCAAGGCAGTCCAGCAGAACAAGCGCGTTCAGTGAAGAATCTTCACCTGCGGATGCGCGTAAACGCGCGGACATGGCGACATTGATTTTATGAACATTTTTGTATATTTCCTGCAGACCTTTCATGTCCATATCAAATTTGCAGCCTTTCTTTTCGCGGAAGAACTGAGAGAGAAGATAAGAAGAAGTGGCGCGATAGATGGTTTCTTCCTCTGACGCGAACGGCAGGTGAAACCGGGCCATGGGTCTGAAGAAAAACATGTGAGGGCAATCGCATGTGGCGGTTATGAGCCCCATCAGGGAACTGATTGCTTTTTGGGCCGATGTTTTCTTGGAGACAACGCGTTCTTTTGTTGTGACTTCAACTGTCACCTTGTCGTAAGAAACTATGTTATTGCAGGTTTCCACCACGTTCAGAAGTGAAGTGGCCATGGGGCAGTGAGAACATGATTGGATTGATAAAGGGCAGTGAGGACATTGCTTGAAACCGAGTTCCGTCCAGAATGGTGGATTTTTCGGTGGACGGGATATAAGCTTGAGAGAATAAGAGTCTATTTTTGTTTTAAAAGTTTCGTTATGTCCGTTGGGCAGGGTGACGCGATATTGTACTTGAATAATTTTCATTTTATAAATCCATCAAATGTTCCAATTGCCAATATTATCCGCTGGCTCCGGGATTACAAAAGGAAAACTGTGTTTTTTTGGTGAAAAGTTCAATGATTTCCAATAAAGCGGGGGTTTTCTGTTGCAAATGTTTTAATTTAAAGTCTAATATAACCCAGTTGTAAGTTTTCAAAGGAGACCTGTTATGAAATTGATATCATGGGGAGCAGGGATAGTCGGCATAGTGATAGCACTTGTTGGTTTTCTTGGCGGCATGCGCAGGGTGTATGTGATGGAAATGTTTGGAAGCCGTCATGCTCCGTCCACGTTTTTGGTTTTAGGAATCCTGTTTCTGGCGATTGGTATATGGGCGTCAGTTCTGAATCTGCAGTCCAAAAATAAATAAAGTTCTTTTGCCGCGTTTGTGCCCGTTTTAATATTTCTTGCAGGAGGAAATGTCTAATGAAGGCGTACAAATCCTTTCTTCTATTGTTTCTTGGCGCGTTGAGCTCGGTCACCGCGGCCGCGCTTTATGTGTGGATTTTGACATTTCGCTATCCGATGCTGGCGTCAGGACTTCAGGGAGCTACAGGAAAAACATGGGGTTTGTTGATTGGTATTCCCGCGTGCATTGGAGTTGTGACGGGTTTATTGTTTCCATTCTGGCAGAGAATGGTAGGTATTGCCAATAGACTTGTGAGAACGGTGCTCCTCTGGATTGTGACAATGAGCGTCGCTGTCGTTATCGGTTTAGGCTGGCTGGTATTAAAGACGGGGAAGCCGACGATATTTTTCGAGCTTCTATCGCTGGATCGCGGCCTGATTCTGTTGGCCGCCGTTCTCGCCGGAATATTCTTTCATCTTCTCAGAATGCTGACGGGCGAAACGCATGAGGCGGAGGCGTCAGTAGGCAGAAAGCTCAAGACAACCATTGAGTTCCGTCCGGATGCAACTCAAACTGCGCATGGCATCGCGCTTATCACCGATTTGCAGGGTTTTTCAGCGTTTTTTAACCAGCCATGGGCTCAAGCTTATGTTCCTGATTATCTTGATATGGTGCTAAAAGCTGTGTCAACAGTCCTGCTCGGCGGAGAGAAATTCTGGAGTGATCATGAAACATTGGAGCCGCTCCTGCATCCGGTTCACCAGAAATTTCTGGGAGATGGTGTGCTTTACCTGTGGACACCGCCAGCCGGCAAGGATGATTTTTCCAATGAGTTTGTGGCTCAGTTGACAAACCGCCTATGGTTCCTGAAAAATGAATTTCCTGCCATTAATAAAGCGTGTACCGGTCATATTCCTTCTTCTTTTAAACTTCCTCCCAAGATCCGGTTCGGTTTGGCGCGCGGCAGGATATATGAACTTACCCGTAAGGATTCTTCAGAAAAGGAATACATGGGATTCTGCATCAATCTGGCCAGCCGCTTGCAGAGCTACTGTAACGATCTCGGATTTATAGCGTCAGCAAATCTCAATATATCACAGGCAACTCTTGATCGAATCGGTTTTATCAAGGTGGTTGCCACAAAAATAAAAGGATTCCAGCGCGAAACCGTGATTATTGACCGGTGTGAATATGAGAATCTGAAGGCTGCCACGAAATCGGAACTTTTTGAAAAGTTCAATTAACCCGGATATTGCGTTCGGCAATTTGTGCCGGAAACCGTGCTTTTCCTGTTGACCGGATTGTTAGTGAGTTTTATTGTCTATGGCAGGGTTAAAATGGATAAAGACGTCAATCTATCAAGGAGTGCCTGAATGAATTTCGAACCAGTCATGTCGAGACGTGACCCTCCTAACGCTGCCTAAAAGCGTTGGGCGTTTCAATAGAGGAGTTAATAAAATAAAACTATGAGCGACAAAGAAACAAAAAAAGATATGCGACAACCAATTACCGATGAATTTATAGATTCTGAAAGCAAAAAGCAGGTTCGCTCGACCAGTGCGGATTTTCAGACATTGCCATTTCGGCACATTGAAGCAATTCAAAAAGTATCGGGTTTTATGGAAGACAAAGAACTTATCGAATTAATGGGTAAGGCGATGGGTCATTATGAAGCGGGATGGTACGGCGAAGCGTTTGACTATCTTAGTCGGGCACTAAAGCGAATGCCCGCCTTGGAGCCATATATTTTTTACTACATAAGGGTTTGTAAGCGTGTTCTGGCTGTCCCCCTGACAGAGGAAGAAAAACAATATGAAGAACAAAGGAAGCGTTATCGGTCTCGTCTCAATTCTTTGCCGCGCTGGCTTTGGTGGGTGGTTCCCAAACTAAAAAACCAGATTCGTTGCAAATGGTGCGGCAGATATACCACTTTTATACATCCTGATGTTCCGACTTTTGGTTTTGCAAGTTATGCAAATTCCTGCTGGCACTGTGAGGGAATGTATCCAATGCCTTCTTGGATGTGGGACAGCCCAGACGGTCGGACTTATAGCTACTACAGGATGTCTTTCTCCCCTGAAAACAAACAATTTTATGAGGAATTTTTAAAAGACTATAAACCAAATCCGCTGGTCGAGGACTCTAGATTTTATAGTAAAAAATAACCAATAAGCATATGAATATACTTCAATTCCTTTTTTATCTTGGAATCGTAAATATCATTTTCGGCTTTGTATGGAAGTGGATATTTGTATTGCCAACCGCTTTTCTTTTTGCCTTGATTAACTTTGATTACGGAATGAGATTTGTAAAAGTATTTGGAACTTATCTACTTGTTTCGTTGACTGCAATTTTAACCCTTGCGGCATTAGGAGAAAATCCAAGTGGGCTTGCTTTAATTTTCTACCCGCTTGTCGGGGCCTTTATCATTTTTATGGGATTCGCAAGTAATACCCATGAAGCGCGAAAAGAAGCCAGTGCTTCAATGGATTGGCAGATGATGCGGAGATTGGAACAAGATTCCGGTTTTGAGGCAATTCTTATGCTTGGCGCAGTCGTGTTTTACTTGGTAACACTTTTTATTCCAGTTATTGCCGTCAACACTCTTACAGAGTGGCTATTTAAGGTTATTGACTGGGCGTTTAATTTGCCCGTGATAGGGTGGCTAATAGGAATCGGCGGCGTTTTCTTCCTACTTGGTATTATTTTCCACGGAATTTTTGCGGCGGGCTTTCTTATAGCTTCACTTGTTGGAAAATTCAGAAAATCGCCAGTAACGGAAGCCACTACTGAACAAACCGATGACAAACAATAAAAAGAAAAATATCGCACTACTTATCGCTATTGCCTTTTTGTTTCTCGCATTGATTGACGGCTGGCCTTATGGATTTTTTACGCTTTTGCGATTCGTAGTTTTTGCGGCGAGTGCTTATATCGCTTGGATGGCGTACGAAGCGCAAAAAGAAAAGTGGATTTGGATTTTTGGGTTTCTTGCTGTTCTTTTCAATCCGTTTATCGTTATTCATCTCAACCGTGAAATTTGGAGCGTGATTGATTTTATTGTTGGAGTATTTATGATTGTTTCTGTGTTTGTGTTAAAGTTAGAGCGTAAGACGAGCACGACTTGAAATTTTGAGCGGCGCGCCAATTTTGTTGGCACGAAATTCGGCGGTGGCGAAAGCGAAGGCGGGGCGGGAATTCATTTTCCCCACACCCCTTTTTCTTCCCGCCCCGACCGAGCGTTCAGGTTTGGACTGATAGGACTTTGCTTTTTGTAAAGCTGACAGGGTCGCGTCTCGACATGACTGGTTCGACAATTAGCTATTGATTTTGGTTGGGGTGTTGCGGTGGTAATGTTGCAAGATTCCACTTAAACACCTCTATAAACTGATTCCCAGTTTTTGAAAACTGGTTCAAGTCTTTTTTTTCTGAGCATCGCGCAAAAGGTTGCGATATCACGTGTGTCGTTGACATCAAATTGTCCGCCGGTTGACACGGATTTGTCGCAATAACCGCCGACAGTGGTTTTGCTGGCAACACTCATTCTTGAAATTCCTATACCTGCAATGCCGTCACGGAAAGAGGGTCTTTCCCTTGTTGAAAGAACAAGCGGAACATCAGGCAGGCAAATGCGGAATGCGCATATTATCTGCGTCAGAAAGACATCGTCCACGGCGAAAGGCGGTTGATAATCACCGCGCTGAGAACATATTCTCGGGAAAGAGACGGCGATTCCTGCCTGCCAGTATTTTTTCCTGAGATAATCAATATGGCTATAAAGACGGAGCAGATCGGCCACAGGCTCGCTCAGTCCTAAAAGAACGCCCAGCCCGGTAGTCCGCATTCCGGCCGACAGCGCGCGCTCAGGCGCTTGAAGGCGGAATATGTAATCACGCTTGGGGCCCCAACGGTGCAAGTTGTCGTAGGTTTCCGGATCGTATGTTTCCTGATACAAAGTCACTCCGGTACATCCGGCATTGGCCAGCCGGCCGTATTCGTCACTTGTCATTGAAAAAGTTTCGATCGTGACATTGTGAAAACTTTTCGCCGCCAGCGATAAACTGTCAGCAAGATAATCAAAACCAGCTTCGGGTGTTCTGTCTCCGGTCAGCAGGAGCAGGTCGTCAAATCCTTTTTCTTTCAATGCCGCAAGTTCCGCCTTGATATCATCTTTGGATAATTTATGCCTTGTCTGTGTTCTGTCGGAAGCGAATCCGCAGTAGGCGCATCCGCCGGAGCAGTGATTTGACAGATAGAGTGGCACGTAGAGAGAAATGGTTTTACCGAAATGCCGGCGGGTAACAGCTTGAGCGCGTTGAGCCATTGGTTCAATGAGATTACGCGCGGCGCCGGAGAGCAGAACCGCCAGACTTCGTCTGTCATGTGTTCGTGATGATAGCGCGGCATTTACCTCGCGCTCGCCTGCTGACGCGGCAAGATCAAGTTCCGGTTTGATTTCCAGCCACTCGGGAGTATCCGTTGTCATGTTTTTTCTTTCGAGAGAAAAGATGTTAACGGACTTGTTGGCACGGCGGAATCGCTCACAGACATTAATCCGGCAGTTCTTGCCGACAGACCTGCTTTGACAGCTGAAGCAAAAGCTGAAGCCATGGCAACCGGGTCATTTGCCACAGCTATGGCGCTGTTGACGAGAACAGCGGCGCATCCCATTTCCATGGCGCAAGCGGCTTCTGACGGCGCCCGAAGGCCGGCGTCAACTATAACCGGGACATTGCTGTTTTCTATTATGAGCTCAAGCATTTCGAGAGTCTGCAGGCCGTGTCCACTGCCTATGACGGAACCAAGCGGCATTACCGCGGCGCACCCGGCATCTTCAAGCCGTTTCGCCAGAACGGGGTCGGCTTGAATATAGGGCAGAACAATGAATTTTTCCTTTGTCAGCTGTTTGGCCGCTTCGAGAGTTTCTATCGGATCGGGTAGCAGGTGATGAGGATTGGGATGTATTTCAAGTTTGACAAAGGAACTGCCTGAAAGTTCCCTGCCTAGCAGGGCGGCGTTCACGGCTTCTTTGGCATTTCTCGCGCCGGAAGTGTTGGGCATGATTGTGATATTTTTAAGGGCTGACAGTGGTCCGTACAGATCGTCGGTTTTCTGTTCGCGGTTGAACCGGCGCAGTGCCACCGTGACGATTTCAGCTTCAGCCGCTTTCACCGCCTCGATCATTGTTTCGATACTGGAAAATTTGCCGGTACCGATAAGAAGACGTGATTCAAAGCTATGGTTTCCAATTATCAGTTTTTCGCTCACTTACTGCCTCATTATTTTATCCAGCGCTGTTCGCGCGGTGTTTTTCCATGTGAAAGCCGCAATACTAGCGGTAATTGCCTCGCGATTCCACTGTTTATGCAAGGTATTATTTATTGCCAACGCGAGCCGTTCCGGCAGGCCGTTAGACTTGGCGGACACTAATTCGCCGTTTTTTTCGTTTATCAAGCGGGACATTTCGCCCACATTTGTGCCCACCACCGGGGTGCCGCAAGCGAGAGATTCCAGCACGATATTGGGCATTCCTTCACTGCGGCTCGGGAGGCAAAGACAATCAGCCGCGTTCAGCCAGTAAGGCATTTCTTCATGAGTCCGCGCCGTAATGAATTTTACGGAATCGGATATGTTCAATTTATCCGCCAGTTTTTCCAGTTTTTTCTTCAAGCGGCCTTTGCCGATCATGACAAGTATGGTTCGTTCTCCGGCTCTGTTAAGGCGGGACCATGCGCGGATAAGAATGTCAGGCCCTTTGACTTTCGTCAAATATCCGGCGAACAAGACCACGCGCGTTTTCGGCTTGGCCAATTCCTCGCAAGTGCCTGTTATTTTCCAGCGCGCTTTTTCCCGGTCTTGGTGATGAAATTTATTTGTATCAACACCGTTGGGCAATACATGAATTTTTGACGGGTCAACGCCGCTTGCGGTCAGTTTGTCTTTCAGCCACTGGGCGACGCAGAAAATGCCTGCCGCCTGACTGCACGTGGCCAGAATCTGTTTTCTGCGCGTGCTGTGTGACAGGTGATATATATCACTGCCGTGCACCTTGATCCAGAGCGGCTTATTGACTTTTCGTGCCAGCCGCGCGCATGCGGTGGCGTCGGGATAGAGCCATGTTGCCAGGATGGCGTCACATTTCATGGCATCTTCTTCCGCTTTGCGCAAAGCATGGCTGTATGTCAGCCAGTTTAAGGAACGGCCGATTACGGGCATGTAAAAGACCGGCATGTAAAGCGTTGGATAAGGAGCGGTGAGCGGGTCTGACCAGCCCCTTATAACGGGCCATTTGGCTATTCGCCATGATGGCACGAGGCATATATTGCGGATAAGCGCGATATGCGGATCTTTCGTGCAATCCGGCTTCATCTCATGAAAAAGCGCGTTGAAAAACTGCGCGTTGAACAAACCGCGCTGAGGATCGTCAGGACGCGGATAAAGATTGGTAATTGTTAATAACATCTGAAAAAACCGTTTGTGAAATTAATGTTGTTCATATTGACTTACAGCCGGGCAATGATCAAGATAAACCGTGTTTAAGATTGTTAGTATTGTAAAGAATAGTGTGTAAAAAGGTTAATGAAGGGTCAAGATATTATACGGGATGAGGAGGATGGAGGGAGAAGAATGGGAGAGGAATGGGGGAAGGTTTCCGGGATCATTACGGGGATTTGGGACGCAATCTGGCGCTGCGAGCGGACCGTATGTATGGAGGGTTGACGCGTTGAATTGCTTGCTCAAAAAGATCGCAAGCTCAAATCAGCAATGAGGAAAATTGCCGGACAATGTGCAATGTGAAGATACGTCCTCAAAAAATTGTTTTTTATCTGTCTGTCCTCAGACCCGGAGTACACGAGGGTCTAATATCTACTGCAAATGGCTTAATGCTTAATAATTCATAGTCAAGACGGCTCTGAACAGTGGATTTTAATGTTTTTTTGTCCGGTATTCCGGGCGGTGTTCAGCTGCTTTTTTGTTGATTTTGGTTTCTTGCGGCCATGCAGTTTCACGGCATGTCTTATTCTTAAGCACAAGTCGCAGGCCTTCCCCGGCAGGACAACCGATTTTATCGCAAATTCTGGCATATTCCATGATATCCAATCTACGTTCCCCCTGTTCAATACGGCCGATCCAGGAATGGTGAACTTTGAGTAAATTACCCAAGTCCCGCATGGTAAGCCCCTTATTTTCGCGCTGATTTTTCAGCCATTTCAGCAGGTTACGATACTCATTGGTATAGATAGTTTTTTCCATGTCTCACAATGTACCGCTTGAGACGCTTTGTCGCAAAAACAGCGACAAATATTTCTTGTCGCCAAGTTAGCGACATGTTACGCTCTTCAGCATGTAGAAAAAAGTTCTTTTACCTTTTTAAGAAACGGGGGAGCTAATGACAAAGAAGTTCACGGGTGTTCTAGTCATTGTAATAGCCGTGATCGCAGTTGCTGGCATTGTTTGTTTATACACTCGTAGTTTCTCTTCTTCCAAACACGAAGAGACAAAACAAAAAGCACCTGCTGACATGCTCCCCCCTGAACAGCCTGCGCCTTCCGTTGCATCAAAGTCGTCTGCTCTAGAAGTTCCGCCTCACACAGCTCATGACAAGTCACCAACGCCCGAAATGAAAATCATGCAGACTAAATCCACCGAGGAGCTTATTGCCGACGGAAAAGATGCCATGTCACGAAAGGCGTATGACAAGGCGAGGGAGATGCTGGAAGAAGCCTACATCGCTTCAACCGACCCCGATCAGAGAATGTCGGTTGGCATGATGCTGTATGAATGCCTCGTTCGTACTCAAGCTTACGACGATGCTTTGGTGCTGGGCAAGGAACTGCTCACGCTCAGTCCGTCACCCCAAGAACGGCTCACGTTGACTCAGCAACTCGCGGCGTTACTCCACCGAATGGGGAAGCCCGCGGAAGCGGAAGCCTTGCTCACGCAGACAGCCAAGTCCGAGAAGGATCCCGCAACGCAGGAGAAACTGAACGCCCAGCTTCGAGGCGTGTGGCGGCACACACCGGGACGTACGGCCGAGGTCGTCTCCAACCTGACCCAGAAGGTTGCTGCGAATCCGAATGATGAGGCGGCGTTGCTTGAACTCGGCGAGATTTACATCAAGTCCCGTCGGAACTACAAGGCGGCCCAACCTGTCTATGAACAACTCGCCGCCATGCATCCGGAAGACGCTGAGGTTCAGCGAACTCTGCTTGGCATCTACAGACAGACCGAGAACTTCGCCGGTATTCGGCGTGTTTACGAAGCCCAACTTGCCCAGACTGGCGAGGATCCCACCTTACGATTCCAGATTGCCCAGACGGAGCTACAGGCCGGACGTGGTGACGAGGCTGTCGCCTATGCGGAGCAACATCTTTCCGGCGATACCGCCACGCCATTCCAACTCCAGATGCTGTCCACGGTGTACGACAAGTCCGGGCGCAAAGACGCGGCTCTCGCCACACTGGACACCGCCATTGTCCGCGAAACCAACGCCCAACAGCGGGTCAGCATGCAGTTCCAGAAAGCCGAAATGCTCATCTGGAACAAGCAGTACACCGAAGTCGAAACGCTTTTACGCTCAATTATCCAGGCCGCTGTCGACGACCAGCAAACCATCAGCCGCGCCAAAGGCGAGATCGTGAGGATTTACGAAATGCAAGGAAAGATGAATGAATTAAATATGTAAAGGAAATCGGGCTATGAAAAAGTTAATCGGATGCCTCATCATGCTCTCCATCTCCGCCACCGTGCAGGCGGCGTCCATCGTCTCGGCATATTGGTGGGAGGAGGGGCAAACGGTTACAGAAGGCGCACTGTGCCACGCCAGAGCGGAAGTGTCAGGTTTTGCCGTGGGCACCTCGTTTCGATTCGATATCTATGAGAACGATGCAGTTAACGACGAGTATGTGACAACCAAGTATGGCGCGGTGTTCATGGACAGCGGCAAGTACTACGCAGGCGTTGATTGGACATCCGTATGGCAGGATGATGGAGTCGGCGATCCGGAGTTCTGCTTCAAGGTCAGTAATGGTTCATACGAAAGGTGGTCTCGGCAAGATGTTGTCGTTCTGAAGGCACCCGACACGACGCCCCCAGGGGTGCCGTCTCTCTCTTCACCCGCCAGCGGAGCGAATACGTCTGACAATACAGTTTCGCTCGACTGGTCAGACGTGAGCGACAATTCTGGCGGCACGGGTTTGGGTGGATACGA
>JBFZFB010000111.1:0-3567 GCA_041306605.1 Lentisphaerota bacterium
TAGAGCGGTTGAAGAAATACTGTAGCCGGAGGGGTGTTGCGAATGACACATGGCCAAGGAAGCCGAAGCAGGAATAGCAGGCTATTTCGATGGAGGCTGACACCGGCCATGTGTCATGCAGTAGCCAAAACGGCTACAGTATTTTTGAAACTGCTCTAGCATAAAAAAACGTCGCATCAATTCAAGGCTGTATAGCTTTTAATGCAACGGCAAGGCTGTTTCGTAATATCTGTCTAATGAGACAAAGCGACACATTTCTTTGACAGTGCCAGCCAGATATATTTTGTATGTTTTTTCTAGCATTTTTCAGCCGGTTCTCATTATAATAGCCACATGAAACGAAAAAGGCGCGTGCTGATATCAGAAGCGGAAAAAATCCCGAACCCCATGCTATCTGCCGATCCGCCCAAGCCGCTTTCCAAACACGAACAGCGCCGTCTCCGCCGCGAAGCTTACTACCGCATGATTGACGGTGATCTCACGAACGAGCGGCATTTCATGGGCCGCATTATAGATGTTCTAAATCGCAAGGGAATAGACTACGCGCATGACGGCCGTTTTATCAAGGCAAACTGGTGGCACTACATGTCCACGCGGGTAAAAAGCCGCCGTATAAACGCTCTTGCTTGTTTGTATTTACTTGATTGTACATACCGGAGCATACATCCGGTAATATATGTAAACATCCGATGACCTGCAGATCGTTAGGGGACTGCCCTTGACAGGGTGGCGGGTACGATTCAGGGGAAGGAACGGGAAAAACGCGATTCGGGGTGAAATTGCCATGGGTTGGGGTGTGTCCCGAAACGATTGTTTTTTCCGGTCTTCTCTACAATTCACCGGTCACATAATCAATATCATAATATCAGGTAAAATAACCGTGCGGCGCAGGGCGAGGCCTGCCTCGCTCCCAGAATGTGGCTCAAGGCGCACCTGCCAGATGAAAAGCCTCTAATGGATGACCCCCATGCTCCATTGACAAAAGCCGCGTTAATGAGTACCTTCTATATAAATATAAAGTAATTTAGACGTATATATTAACTATATTATCTAGACGTACATACGTCTAGCAATATGTTGGGCGGAAAATCTTAAGATTTTGCTTGAGGATAAAAATATTTTCTGATAGATTTGCAACTGTTGGACAAGTCCATTCAAAATAAAAAAGGAGGCGAAATGAATAACAATTCTTTTGACATCCGCATTGCAAAATCTACTGAGTATTTCAAACTACTGGAAGATTCTAATGAAACTATTGGAGTCAGCCATCATTCGGCAGGATTAGGAAAAATGAAAGTATTTGATAAAAATTCAGAAGTAGAATACGGCGTCCCTATATCTGATATTATGAATAAACCTTTAAAAGATTGGCGAATTGATAGAGAATAATTTTTAGAGCCCCTGGGAAGATCAAACCCTCATCAAAGGCAGTGCTCAGCATTATCTGTTAGTGTTTCTTTGCTTGTCGGTACTCTTCCCTCAGGCAATGATATTTGTCTTAAAGAATTAATAAATCTTTGCCCAACAAATTGCCGGAGGTTATGCTCGCAAGCTCGCAAACCTCAGCAATAGCGTTGGATGCAAGATGATGAAGAGAATTCTGAAGATCTTGGCGGTGATAGTGGCAATTCTTCTTGCCGCAGGTGCGTGCTTCGTTGGTTGCCTGTATCGCCAAGCGTTTGGACCGGGGAATACGAAAGCAGAAACAGCACGGATACTTGTGCATGATTCCAAGTTCGGAATGCGCGCCAAACAGAAGGCCATTCAGGAAGGTGATGCAATCCTCCCTCTGATCCAGAAGGAATCAGCGGATTTCGCAATCTTGAACGGTCGCAACGCGTTCTGGATTGCTGACGTGCTCGGAACGATCCGGACGGATCGCTCGCGCGCGATCTTGATCGATCTATATTCCCGAACGAATGCAATCGCCCGATTGACTGGCGCAATCGGCCTTGCTCAGCATGGTGCTCTGCCGGACCCGATTGACGAGAACTCCTTCCTTGTCAAAACCGTGCGCACCGATCCAGGACAGACGGAGACCCAACTGTCCATCATTTCCCTGGGATGGACCAAGGATCCGAAGGCACTGCCGTGCCTTTTGGATATTCTGAAACGCCGTCCTATCGATTACTGGCATCACGCATACGCGTGCGAGGCACTTGCACGTATCGACTCCCCTGACGCGATACCGGTGTTGCGTGACTGCCTTGCGACGACGGAGTTCTATGCCCTCCCTTCAGCTTTTAGGACGCTCATAGCGCTCGGAGATCGTGAAGCCGTGCCTCTGGCCATAGCCAGAGTGTCGCCAGAAATCAAAGACAAGAACAGCGGCTTCGTGGTCAGGGAACTGGAGCGAGTGACTGGCAAGTCATACGGATATGATCAGGCCAGATGGAAGAAATGGTGGAGTTCAGTCGAGGGCCAATGGCAGATTCCGAAGGAATACACAAAGCCTTGGGACCAACAGGAAGAAATGTACTGAGAGCATCCAACCAGCAAATGCTCGGTACGGCTTCGCCGCCCGAGATTTACAGCGTTGGAACAGGATTATGAAGACGGAACTGGTCATAGCGTCTTGCATTGCGCTGGCTGGCCTTGCTTATGGACAGCGCGAACCGGAAATTGTCGCCTACTACCAGCAGTGGCTGGGCTGCAAAGCCCCACCGATCCACTTTGATCGCTCAGACCGTAGTGACATTGCGCAACCCGACTACAGGGGCAAGAGGGTTCTTCTCTATGGGCTGGACTCTGGAAACTTCGCCGACAACCCGAACATGGATCAACTACTGGCCGAATTGAGGGAACTTGCGGAGGTGCAGGAGCAAGGAAAGAAGCCATTCCACGTCATCTGCTATACCCGCGGTCTGGTGCTGGCCGGAAGACTCGCCGCGCCTCTCGGTGAGGAGGTCAGCAAACTGACAGAGTTTCCCTGGGTCAACCTGAATAACAAGCACGGTGACAACGCGCTGGGCGAACCGTATGAGATGCTTCATTCTCCCGGCGGCATCCTCATCGACACCAACGGTGTGATCTGCCGGATCTATCCTGATACCATGCGGAAGAAGGATTTTGAGGATGCTGCCAATGCTCCCGCATGGAGCAAGGTTCTCGCCACGCCGCCCAGGCAAACGGCCGATGGACTTTGGGAAGCCATCCCGAAGACCGCCGTCCTTGTGGCATGGCGCGACTTGACGGCCGGACAGAGGCTCTTGCCCTCTCCGCGCACGTTCGCCGCAGACATGATCCCGAATGCCAGACTTCCGACGAATGCCATCCCCAGAGAGGACTTCCGGAATGTCCTTGGGGCAACCCTCACAACAAACGTCCCCGCTCGCCAAGCATTGACATGGGACGTCTTGGACATGAGCACCGTTGACACAAATCTTGTTCCAACCAAGCGTCCCACCACTACGCCGGTTCCGCTGCGCTCCACCGGCGAGGGTGAACGCTGACGTTGAGCCTGTCGAAAAAGTGTTTTAAGGATCATTTCTGGATTGGTTTTTGAATTTATTGTGTTAAGCTTTCAGCAAGGAACACGAAAGAACCCTTATGGAGGTTTAACACATG
>JBFZFB010000112.1:0-32042 GCA_041306605.1 Lentisphaerota bacterium
AACCCGGCGCCTGACCCAAATTGCCGCTAGCATCATAACAGCCATAGTCATCATTGCCGTCACCGTCAAAATCCCCAACTACCGGCACTGTGTTCCTGTAGCCAAGACTCCGGGTGACAAATCCATCCGAACTCTGCATGATAAACCATGAACCCGGTGACTGACCCAAATTACCGCTAGCATCATAACAGCCATAGTCATCATTGCCGTCACCGTCAAAATCCCCAACTACCGGCACTGTCCCTCTATAGCCCAGCGTCCGTGTTACAAACCCAGCAGTACTGCACATGACAAACCATGAGCCCGGCGCCTGGCCTAAATTGCCGCTAGCATCATAACAGCCGTAGTCGTCAGTCCCGTCACCGTCAAAATCCCCAACTACCGGCACCGTCCCTCTATAACCCAGCGTCCGTGTTACAAACCCAGCGGTACTGCACATGAAGAACCACGAGCCCGGCGCTTGGCCCAAATTACCGTCATCATCATAACATCCGTAGTCCGTGGTTCTATCTCCGTCAAAATCTCCTGTAACCGGAACGGTGTTTCTATAGCCCAACGACCGTGTGATAAAGCCATCTGTGCTCTGCTTGATAAACCATGAACCCGGCGCCTGGCCAAGTGTGCCGCTAGCATCATAACAGCCGATATCAGAACACCCGTCATCATCAAAATCGTTTTTTGGATTCGCCGGCCGGGCATTAACTTTTACAACAGAAAGACACATCATTCCGATAACAACTGCGGCACCAATCCATGTCTTATTGCTTTTCATCATAATCCTTCCTCCTGTTTACAAGTTTACTCATTAAAAAAACACCTTACACGTCCAACAACCGATGGCGCAAGCCTCTTTTTGTCGTCTGGTGGAAAATTTTCGGATTACAGCACCTGAACTTTGCGCATGTGCGCGCAAAACTCAGGCAGTAAAATAATCATTCGTCTTTTATTCGGTCCTTGCCGAAGGATTAGGAATATACCACGGCTGACGATCGCCGTTTTTCATAATCAGCACCAGATAAACCGGTCCCGGCCCGTAAGACGAACCCGGCTGGGTGAAGCGCACGATGAGTCTTCCATTATATAATTTTGTAAAAGCACCAACGCCCGATGGAAGTATGCTCAAACCGCCCGGATCAGAAGCAACCACAAGCCTATCCAGCTGGCCATTATAAAACATGCTTGAATAGGCACTGGACAAAAGACAGACCAGCCTAGGCCCGTTTTCACTTATAGGCTTCCATAAAGTGCCATCGCCAAACGGAGGATATTTGATCGGCAGATAGCTTACTTCGGGTATCTTCACAGTGGTAACAACTTCAGCATCAGACCAGCCAAAAGAATATTCCCCATACCCTGCACTTGTTCCATAAATATACCACTTGCCCTTACTTCCGTCATAAACAGCCAGATCATTCCTGCAATCTCCGTCATAATCACCCGGCACCGGCATAATCTGCGCCAGACCGAATGCGGCGTATACCAAACTGCCCGACGATGATTTTTTAATATACCAGATTCTGGATGACCGGTCATAAACAGCCATATCAACTATGCCGTCACCATCATAATCACCCGGTACCGCGAGAGCGCCCGGAACTCCGACCGAAGCAGTAAAAAATCCTAGACTTGATCCCTGACAATACCACAATCCTGAGCCGGAATTATAAACCGTTATATCCGTTTTTCCGTCACCGTCATAATCACCCGGCACCGGATCAGCATCTTTCCATCCGAATTTTGTCGCCGTAAAGCCATCTTTGCTCCTCATCAAATACCATGTACCCGAATCCTTGTGATAAACCGCGAGATCCGTCTTGCCGTCACCGTCATAATCGCCCGGCACCGGGTCAGCTTCAGACCAGCCGAAATTCGCCTGACGTTGTCCGTATGACGACTGCTGAATATACCAGCTGCCGCTATCCTGATGATAAACCGCTATGTCCGTCTTGCCGTCGCCATCAAAATCGCCCTGAACAGGATCAGCTTCAGACCAGCCAAATTCCACGGAGTAGTAACTTTTCAGGCTTCTGTAAATAAACCAGAAAGCCGGATTAGCCGAATAATAAAGGGTTTTATCAGTTTTTCCGTCACCATCATAATCACCCGGTGCCGACCAGCCGAATTGAACAGTGGCAAGACCGCTCAGAGATTTCATAATTGACCATATTCTAGTCGTAGGATCAAACACGGCCATATCGGCCTTGTTGTCGCCGTCATAATCTGCAGGAACAAAATCCGCCCCCGCTCCACCAAATTGTCCCGACCAGTGTCCGGCAGTGCTTCTTCTTAAATACCACATGGCAGTAGATTTATCACAGACTGCTATATCCGTCTTGCCGTCACCGTCATAATCTGCAGGAATTGGAGTAGCGCCTGACCACCCGTAGTGACAAGTCTTGAATCCATCTCTTGTCTGCATAATGTACCACATGCCGGAAGCCGCATGATAAACCGCTATGTCCGTCTTGCCGTCACCATCATAATCACCCGGCACGCCAATTGCGCCAGACCAGCCGAATGATATTTCTGTGTGACCCAGTTGCGACCTGTTAATGTACCACTTGCCGGCGGCCTGATGATAAACCGCTATGTCAGTTTTTCCGTCACCATCATAATCACCCGGCATCGCGTAAGCCTTTGCCCATCCGTATTGCTTCTGAAGAAATCCGCCATTGGAATATTTTATGTACCATGTTCCGGAAGCCTGATTATAAACCGCTATATCCGTCTTGCCGTCACCATCATAATCATTATATACCGGCGAAGCTTCGGCCCAGCCAAAGGTCTGTTTTAGATAACCGCGACTTGTCATGGAAAGATACCATATGCCTCTCTGCCCGTATATTCCCAAATCCGCCTTGCCGTCACCGTCATAATCAGCCGGAACAGGCAGAACCCGCTCACCAAATACCGGTAAAATAAAGATCAACAATACCGTTAATATTATAAAAAATTGCTGTTTCAATTTGCCGTCTCCTATTATATAAGTATCTGCCTGAATGTACAAACTATGGTTATGAAATATGATATCATGTAATCGTTTGTCAACTCTGATTGTTTTAATTGCTGTTTTTGTTTCAGCCTGTGAGCCTAACGGTGGTGGTGGCGGTGACCATAATCCGGCAATTGGCCCTAACCTGCAGGGCAATTGGCAGGGCGAATACTACGTCGCTGACTCACCCACCAACTCGGAACGCCTTGAAATTACTGCTGATATTTCTCATAATGGAGATGAAATAACAATAAACACATCAAAAGAAGGAACCGGCCACTCACTGAAAGGCAGAATGGATGAAGACGGCAACATGAGCCTTTCCGATGATTACGACGGAGAAACATGGACCACATTCTACGGGCCTGCTACCACAAACCATCTCATGCTCGCAGACTATCTCGTTAACTACAACGCCCCATCAATCAATCGCTCACCTCTCGCAGTCATAGAACTCCGGCGATAACAAAGAGAGAGAATTGAAATGCTTGCAAATAAATATCTGCTTACTGCAATCGTTATCACGGGAATACTATGCGCTGCCTGCCCTGATGCTGACGCCATAAGAATCCCTAAAAACGACTTCGACGGCGACGGCCTGTCAGATATCGGCTGTTATGACGCCATCGGACTCTACAGTCAGCCGCCAGGTTCATGGTTTATTATGCAAAGCACCAGCGGCTTCTTGTCTAAAACTTTCGGCTACAAAAAAACCATTCCATTCACCGGCAACTTTGACGGCGATAGCCTGTCAGATATCGGCTGTTATGACGCCATCGGACTCTACAGTCAGCCGCCAGGTTCATGGTTCATTATGCAAAGCACCAGCGGCTTCTTGTCTAAAACTTTCGGCTATCACGGGACCGTTCCCGTTGTCGGCGACTTCGACGGTGACGGCACAGACGACTACGGTTGTTATGACGCTAATGGAAATATGGGCCAGCCGCCCGGCTCTTGGTACATCATGCAAAGCACTAAAGGCTTCTCAACTTATAACTTCGGTTACTACGGAACAGTTCCCATTGTCGGCGACTTCGACGGTGACGGTATTGACGACTTCGGCTGTTATGACGCCTATGGAAATCTAGGCCAGCCGCCCGGCTCTTGGTACATCATGCAAAGCACCAACGGCTTCTCGACTTATAACTTCGGTTATTACGGAACCGTTCCCGTTGTCGGCGACTTCGACGGTGACGGTATTGACGACTTCGGCTGTTATGACGCCAACGGAAACCTCGGCCAGCCGCAAGGTTCTTGGTACATCATGCAAAGCACCAACGGCTTTATGACAAAAACATTCGGATACAAGGGAACCTTGCCGGTAATTGGTGATTATGACGGCGACGGAACCGACGACTTAGGCTGTTATGACGCCGACGGAAACCTCGGCCAGCCGCCCGGCTCTTGGTATATAATGAAAAGCTCCGGTGGATTAACAACAACCCAAATGGGCTATTTCGGCACGATCCCCATAGGATTATCATCTTCCGGAGAAAGCTATGATCAGGACCGCTCTGTTACCGGCCCCGATCTGCAGGGGAAATGGAGGGGAAAATACTATATTAACAATACCAGATTGGATCGAAAGCTACAGCAGGTTGCCGCCAGTGTTTCTCATGTAGGAAACAAAATAATAATCAAAACATCAAAGCCCGGCACCGGCCACATACTTGAAGGCAAGATCAATAAATACGGATACATGCTCCTTACCGACTATTACGACAAAGAACTATGGTCCTCCTTCTACGGAGTTGCTGATGACGATCATTTTCTTGTTGCCGATTATCTGAATGATTACAACAAATCCACAAACAAGGCACTTGCCGTCATCGAATTGTGGCGCGAATAAACGGTTTTTTTGACCAGAGAAAATTTATATCAATTCCACGCCGCCGCCAACAGGTTCCGCCTTGATCCAGTCAACACGAACACCCAAGTCCGCCGGATAATTTCTTATTCCATAATCCGCCGGGTTCCATTCCGGAGCGGTAAGCTCCAGAATCACCGTTGAAACTTCAGGATCATCGGTTGAAAATTCCGCGCTATACTCCCCCCAGTCCTGCCCGACATTGACAGTGTCAATTTTGGCGTCATTAACATAAACATCCACCGGCACCGGCTGACCGCCCATCTCGGGAGGACGCTTTGCCGCAAGTCTGAAAGTATACCTTGTCACCGCGCGAACACCAAATGAAGGCATATACAGACCCGCCCTGCCCGCCGTCCAGCGGAACGTTTCACTGTCCGCGCCTTTCTGCATGGAATGAAAACCTTTTATCAGTCCCAGCGAATGGTAGCCGATATCGAATACAACCGGCTCAAGCGGATAAACAAAAACCCTGCCGGTTTGTTTCAGTTTGTAAACATTCGCCTTCTCGAGTTCATAACGGCCGGTCCGCGGCAGATGATGAGGATTAGCAATAAGACGGGGTGATTTTGAACTCTCATACGCCGTATGCTCAAGATAAAACGCCGGATTGAAAAACGGCCCGGCCGTACCCGCATAATAAACGTTGCTGGACCCGGCTTTCAGCACACCTTCCAGTATTTCAGATGCTTTCCGCGCTTCATCAATGTCACAGCCTTCCTGCTGGCGCGACAACTGATACGCCGGCAAACCGAACGCGTAACGCAACGGAGTTGAGTATTTCCAGTGATCGCAGAGAACAAAATCAGCATCCTTCAAATGGCCGGCAACACGCTGTACAAAATCCGGCAAAGTCTGATATTCCCTTATTTTCACAATTGGAAATGACTGCCAGCCAAGATACGCCGCGATTATCACAATGAGAACCGCGCCCCCTGCTTTCCTCCACGCGGAACGGCCTGAGCACAAATCAGCAACAGGCACGGCGGCAAGCGCGCAGAAGAACGGAACCACAAACGGCACATATCTGCGAATAGACCACATGTACTGGGGGTGAATCATCTTATGCGCTATAAGAACCGAACAGGCAACAGCGCCGCACACCATAAAAAGCCACTGTTCCGCTGTCCACTTGCCCCATGATTGCCGGAAAAAAAACACCGCGCATAAAACAAGACCAACCGGAGAAACAAGCCAGCCTATCAACATCATGTTTCCGGCTTCCTGTCCCGGGAAGAAACGCGGCCTCAAAAAATAAAGAAATAAACCTGCCGCCAGAACGATAACGCCCGGCCCCCACCTGGTAATCCATTCATTTTCAAGTAACGGCAATTTATTCTCACGCAGCATTTTCAAAAGCAGTATTGCCGCCAGAACTATCAGGATAATAACTGAAAAACCCGGTACAATCAGTTTCAAATGTTCATACAAAAAGGCGAAAAGAAATCCTGTCATCGTTCCGGCCATAAACAGATTTCGCAGAAATGCCAGAGCAAGAAACACAATCGCCAGGCAAAGAATCCGCCACACGCGTTTTTGCCCGGCAATCATCGCGTATATAAAAAGGAATAAGATCACTCCGGCAATTACAAGAATGGATGTGCTATGAGCAAGGAAAGCCGCCGCCAGCGCCAGCGCGCCGGTCAGATCATGAGGCCATGCCGGATTTTTCAAACCGGAAGTTATATGCAGAAACATGCTGAAAAGCATGAACTGCGTCAGCATTTCCGCTCCTGAAAATCTAGCGAAATATGCCTGCGCCGGACTCAACACCAGAATAAGCCCGCTTATTTCCGCTACTGTCCGTCCGAATATTTGTCTTATTGCCAGAAAAAAAACAACCAGTGCATACAACGCGATGACATATTGACCGTAATAAACACCGCTCAACCCGAATAAGCCCGCGAAAATAGCCATCCATGCGGGATAGAGATGAAAATAATCCGGAACCACCCTTCCCTTGTCTTCGTTAACAACCAGATATCCGGCCTGCAGTGTTTTTCTCGGCCCTTCTTTCTCATGAAACAACACTTCACGATGTTCCGCGTCAAGAGATGAAATAAATTTATCGTTTATCCTGATGCTTCCTGTGCGACTGATGTTCATAGCCGTTGAAATGTACTCACCCGGATCCAATCCGCCGCGCAAATACTGGAACGGCCGGGCATACAGCATTCCACCGATCAGTAATAAATAAAACAGGGAAACAAAAACTTCGCCGCGCCTGTTCTTTGAATCAACATTAGCGAGAGCCATGCGCCGCCTCGCCTTGAAACAGCACAGAATGCCAAGAGCCAGCCACACCGTCAGGCAGATGTAAATATTCCTGATCGAAAAACAACCTGCATCCGCAAGACATAAAGACGTTAGAGAAAGGAACAACGGCCCCCACACAACAAATAACCCTGTTTTTTCCATGAACGATAGCGGCCTCGACAGAAAACGGGCAACTATCAACATGCCGCTCCATCCGGAAGCAGCCAGCATAAGAATAAGAAGTAGAACCGATGTAATCATTTGCGACACCCCTGCCTTGCCTTGTCACCTACTCAATAAAATCGTAAATCGTTATTTTTTCAGCCAACGGCATCAATACCTCACGCATGGCTTTTTGATGAATTGGATTCTTCTGATATGCATGCAGTGCTTCCTCGCTGGAAAAATTTATAAGCACCGCCACATCATAACTGCTGTCAACAACCGCCCTGTCACTTGGCAATACGCGGCCGGCTTTTACAGATACAACACCGGGAATGGACTCAAACTGCTTTGAAACCGCTATAAGTTTGTCGCGCGCCTCGACATTTCCCCGCTCTTTGAGCCAGCATATCACCACATGATGAACCATTCCGCCGTCACGCCGTCCGCAAAAAGTCCCGCACCCGGCAGACACCATCAACCCGATCAGCATAAAAAAAACACAAGCGCATTTTTTCATAATTTTACTTTTGAACATATCTATTTAGCCATCCGAAGAAAAAATCCAATACCTAGACAGACAGGATGACAGGATAATTTGTTTTTATCCTGTAAATCCACCTCTTTACAGTTGGTCAACTGTCTGACTTTTCGTTTCACCTCAACCTTGGCAACTTCAAAGTTAATTAATAAACCAACCGGTATGCCAGTTGCAACAAGGTAGTTGACCAACTGAATCTCATGTGCTTTGACCGTCTTTTTCGCAGACTTCAGTTCCACAATAACCTTGTTCTCAATATTCTGTTTTTAGTTCTGTCCTATGAAGTTCCAAAAATAAACATTTTACGTCATCACGTCATTCGACATGACTAGTTTGATAGGAGGAGTCCCGTTTCCCCTATCTAATCATCATATCCGGTTATCTTGTCTAATATCTTCTGCAAATGGCTTGATTTCTACTTTTGAACATCAAGACCCTTTGCATGCTATGAAGAAGAGGTCAACGATTCCACCTTTTCTTCCAAATCGCAAATTCTGCGTTCCGCCAGTTCCAACGCCTCATCCCTTTTCACAATCGTGCCAAGCGCTTCATCCAGCACCGCTTCCAGATCAGCAATCCGCGCTTTAGCCTGTTCAAAAGTCTGTATGTTATCCATGTCAGAATCCATCATATCGAGCCGCCTGTCTTTAAAAATCATTATACACAATATTTAACAACATCTTGACTTTAACCATTAAATTCATGTCTTGCAAAGATTTTTCACCACGGAAGAAAAGGGCGCCACCGGCAATCCATACACAGGCCTGACAGGCTCCAGCGCCGTGCTAACAATATCCCGGCTGATATCAACCCCTTTAGCTTCACAGCCCCTGATCATCTTCAGGAGCAAGAGGATCTCCGCCTTGCCGGAACAAGCTGTTTCTCAAACGCAAAATACGGGATAAACTCTTTGACTTTCTGTACATTCGTATTCATATTATCCATAACTTGAATTCATGGTTCATTCAAGATTAAGTTAGTGTGAATCAATACTGCTAAACTGAGAAGGAAGAATGACAAATCCATGGGACGCAACTCTTCTGGTGGGGCTTGGCGGATTCGCCGGGTCGGTTGCCCGATACGGTTTAAGCGTCGCCTCGCAACGATACTCGATTGAATGGCCTATCGGCACGCTGGCAGCCAATGTGCTGGGTTGCCTCGTTATCGGCATTCTCACCGGACTATCTGCTCGCGGAGAAACCGTCTCCCCAGAAGTTCGCCTTGCTCTGGCCACTGGATTCTGTGGTGGTTTTACGACTATGTCTTCTATGATTTACGAAACCGCGGAGATGTTTCGCACAAGCGAGTATCTCCACGCAACCTTCTACGCCGCCGGGACATTTCTGTTGTCAATGATCGCATTCGCTGCCGGACTCATGGCAGTACACATTCTTGTCAAGATTGGAGGTGAACTATGGAGTTGAAAGCAGAGGCAAAGCTTTTGCGGATATTTCTAGGGGAAGCCGACAAGGTTAAGCACACGGCGCTCTATGAAGCCATCGTGCGAGAGGCCAGAAAGCTTGGCTTGGCGGGGGCAACAGTCTGGAGAGGCACGATGGGATTCGGCCCAACGAGCCGAATCCGAACGGCTAGGATTCTTGATCTTTCCACAGACCTTCCCATCATCGTCGAAATTGCAGATGAAGAGGAGAAAATCAATCGGTTCCTCCCTGTACTTCATGATCTTTTCGAGTTGGCCCAATCCGGGGGACTGATCACCATGGAGAATGTCAAGGTCATCAAGTACCTTCACGGAAAGAACAAATAATATATTGACAAGGATCCCTGCGTAGCGTACGTTATATCGTACGTAATTCAGAAAGGACCATGACATGACAACCATAACCGCCACCAAAGCCCGAAAACATTTGTACGGACTGCTCGACGATGTCGCAAATTCTCACGAGCCGATCCAGATTGCCGGAAAACGGCACTCTGCCGTTCTTATCAGCGAGGACGATTGGCGCGCCGTGCAAGAGACGCTGTATCTGACGAGTGTGCCCGGCATGCGAGCGTCGATTCTGCGGGGACTGAAGACTCCCGTTAAGAAGTGCTCGAAGGAGTTAGATTGGTGAACTGGACACTGGTCTACACGGGCCAAGCGAAACGTGATGCAAAGAAACTTGCGCGTTCAGGGCTGAAGCCCAAAACGCAGAAGTTGCTCGATATCCTTGCGCACAATCCGTATCAAACGCCACCGCCATACGAGAAGTTGGTCGGGGATCTGGCCGGTGCCTGCTCGCGCCGGATCAATATCCAGCACCGACTCGTCTACCAGATCATCGATGACATCAAGACGGTCAAGGTTATCAGAATGTGGACGCACTACGAATAGTCTGGCGATAAGGTTCGCCCGAGACAGAGGGGACTGCAAGCGGACAAATAAGAAGCTTTTAGAATTATTGGCTTTTACTTACTGTCTTCTTGACTTCTGTGTATCCACCTCTTCCCCCGGTATCATTGCTGATTTTCATTCAATATCCGGGATAAACAGTTTGCCAGCAAGCTTTGTTCATGTTAGAAAAAATCCTCACTCACATTAAATTGAAAGGGAAATCTCGCCATGAAATATATTTCGCTGATTATCTTATGCCTTTCTTGGAATCTGACGGCTTTTAGCGCTCAAATCAAAACTATCGGCAAAATAACATTTCAGGGCGATATCCATGAACCGGAAAATATCAGCGCCATAGCCTCGTTCGGTCAATGGCTGGTCATCGGCACTGATGAAGGAACACAGATACAAATTCTGGATCTGACAACAAACCTGACATACACAACAAGAAAAGAACTGGTACAGCTTTGCCGGAGCGAAACAGAAATAGATGTGGAAGGCATGGCCGCGCAAAGCAACACGCTTTTTGTGACCGGCTCGCATTCTCTGAAACGTAAAACCGTTCAACCGGAAAAACCAGCCGCTGAAAACCATAAAAGAATTGCCGTCATAACAACAGAAACAAGCAGAGATAATCTTTTCCGCCTGACTTTTGATCCCGACACGGGTCTGGTTAATCCGAACATTGAAAATATCAACTTGAAGAAATTTCTCTCCGAAGACCCTGTTCTGGGCCGTTTCGCCCGGATTCCGGGCAAGGAAAACGGAATTGATATAGAAGGAATAGCAGCGGACAACAATACCTTATATATAGGATTCAGAAGTCCCGTGCTACGCGGCAACTTTGTTCCGGTAATGATAACGTCTTTCGATCTTTCCGGTTACCGGCTGATCTACCTGAACCTTGAAGGAAATGGCATACGCGATATCACAAAGGTAAAAGACGGCTTCCTTCTGATCGCCGGTCCGCCCGGCGAAGGACCCGGCGATTATCAAATCTACTTTTGGAACGGATTGGACGGCATTCCAAACAATAACTCCACGCAGGCTGAATTGATCAATTTTGGAAAAATACCGGCCCCAAAAAAGGCCAAACCCGAAGGTATAACAGTCATAAAGGAAACCCCGGCCGGTTATGAGGTCATTATTGTTTATGACGGGGCCCCGGACGGACAACCCACATTGTTCGCTCTGAAACGGTAAAATAACAAATATCAAAGGCAAAAGTCATGAACACCAAAATCTCTCTTGCAATAAAGAGAATCCTTAGACAAATTAACCTTCAAACAGTATTTTAAACCTATCCATCAAGATCGGTTGCTATTAATGAAAATATCAGTAAGCAGTTGTTGCGATGTGTTGAAAAAAATATTCTCACGCGACAGCACTTTCACAAAGCGTTTTAACGCGTTTATTCTTCATGAAACATACCCGCTGTATTTTCTACTGTTGGCCGGTTTGCTTTTCCGCATTTTCATAATGCTCGGTGTTGATGGTTTCATGTGGCCTGATTCAAAAGGATACTATCACGGAGCAGTCAGAATCCTCAGCAGAGGTATTTTTACACACCAATTGATATACCGAACCCCGCTTTATCCCGCTTTTTTGGCCTTGTTCCTAAAGTTTGGTCATACTTATACCGTCGGCATGATGGTCATGATTTTTCAGCACATCATGGGTCTTGCAAGTGTTCTGCTGATCTACAAAAGCACACGAATGGTATTCAGCCCGCTAACCGCTTTCGTCACCGCTCTGCTGATAAATTTTCACACACTGCTGCTTTACTATGAAAATGTCGTTCAAACTGAAGTGCTGTTCTTGTTTCTGCTTAGCCTGACGGTCTACCTGTTTCTTAAAACACTCGAAAACGGAAAGATATGGAAATGGATCACGCTAGGCGCTCTATTGGGTCTACTAACCCTGGCCCGGCCAATAGGACAATTGCTCATTCTCGCTCTCGTTCCTGTTATATGGTGGAAATACGGCAACCTGCGCAAAACAATACTACTCTGCCTGATAACCGCCATTATGTGTTTTCTCGTCATGCTGCCCTGGATGCTGTCAACCAAGCGCGAGTATGGTTTCCTCGGTATATGCCACCTTCAGGGTGTACAGCTTTTCCACAAAGCCTTTGACAAAGCTCGTCTTGATTTCCCTGCCGACACACGCCACCCGGAAGTCGACACAGTCGCTAAAATCGAGCAAAACCGGAAAAAACACAAGAATGTCCGCATAGACTGGCTCATTTGGCAGAGACTTCAAAAGGAATACGGCTTCTCACAATTAAGATCCGATCAGGAAATGTTTGCTTACACTCTGGAAGCACTCCGGCAGGATCCGTGGTTGTTTATCAAAGACACCTTCTTTGATTTTATCACTTTCTTCTGGAACGCCAAACCCAGTATCTGCGTGAAAAAATGCGAAACAGGCCCGTACCTTTCAGCCCCGCACGGCTCGCGATTCGGAAACTCCACGTTTCATTCAGGCCCGGTCAAGCGCTTCCCATGGGTTAGAAAAAGGCTTTCCAGCTTTTTTAAACATCACGGGCTCCCCATTAAACCTTTAATCATTTTGTCTCTGATTGGAATAGCAGTTTTTTTCAGAACAAAAAAAACACATCTGGCGGAAGGACTCGCTTTCGTGATCATCCCTCTCTATCTGGGCTTTTTCACAACGCTCTTCGAAACATATCAGGACCGCTACCGGCTTCCGGCGGATCCATTCATCTTCGCGTTCTCCGTTTTCGCGCTTGAAACAATGATTAGAAAATTTACCGGGTCCATGGAGAAAAAATCTGCCAACGAAACAAAACCTGCCGTCCTTCCAAGCATAAATAACGAACCCGGCATCCCGGATATTTCTGTTGTAATTCTATGCTACAGAGCACAGGAATTCGTGCCGGTATTCGTGGCGCAAGTCAAGGAGGTCCTCAGCAAAAACAATCTCTCGTTCGAGCTGGTTCTCGTCGCCAATTATCATATTGATGAAAAAGAATCTGATAAAACGCCTGAAATAGTCGAAAATCTCGCCCGGGAAGATTCCAGAATCAAGGTCATCGCCAAGGAAAAACAAGGCATGATGGGCTGGGATATGCAAAGCGGGCTCGTGGCCGCCAGAGGAAAAACCGTAGCCATTATTGACGGTGACGGACAAATGCCGCCCGAAGATATTATCCGCGTTTACAAAATGCTCATGGACGGCAACTATGACATGGCAAAAACCTACCGCTCTCACAGATATGACGGCCCGCTTAGAATTTTGATTTCCCGCGTCTATAACACCATGCTCAAAATCCTGTTCCCTAAAGTCCGCGTCCACGACGCCAACTCCAAACCGAGAATATTCCGTCATGACGCACTGGGTAAAATCAACCTGACCGCTGATGACTGGTTCATAGATGCCGAAATCGTGATTCAGGCCAGCTATCTCGGCCTGAAAATCGGCGAAGTACCAACGGTCTTCCGCGCAAACGAATACAGAACATCGTTTGTGAAACCAACAGCCATCTTTGAGTTTATAAGAAACCTGATCATATACCGCTTCAAACACTGGCGCGGTTTCTAACCCATATTTTGCGTTCGAGAAACAGCTTGCCTCAGCAAGGTGTAGAATGAGAAGGATTTTAACATCAATACAGTTATCGATAGATGTCGCAAAAAAGTGAATATGAGTAATGGAAAAGAAAGCTGTTTCTCAAACCGCAGGGGATTGATGAATTTGCCGCATCTGCATCGTTGCGAGAAACTGGCAGTAGTCACTACAGCGGCGTCTCTCGACGCCTCGCATCTGTGGCAAATTGATCAATCGCAAAATGTGGGGTTAATATGACTGCTGAAAATTACTTTATCACCGGTTCAACCGGCCTTCTGGGCGAAACCTTCATGCCGCTTCTGCTGGGATGGGCTCCAGCCGGAACCGTGTTTAAACTGCTTGTGCGCGATAAGCGACCATGGAACAACCCCAACATCAAATACATCGAAGGCGATATTACAGATGAAAAAGCGATTCAGGAAGGAGCATCCGGAGCCGGTGTCATAATTCATATGGCCGCTCTTTCCCATGCCAGAACAGCCGGTCAGTATCTTAATGTCAACACGAAGGGAACCGAAAACCTGCTCGCGGCCGCACAGTCAGCCGGAATAAAACGTTTTATTTTCATAAGCAGTCGATACGCGGATCCGTCATGCGGCGCGTACGGCCTTTCAAAATACAAATCCGAAGAGCTGATAAAAAACAGCGGTATACCATATCTCATCGTGAGATTCGGTGAACTCTACGGCAAACAATCTGTGCCCGGCATTGAAAAACTGGTCAAACTCGTGCGGAAACTGCCTGTCGTGCCGTATCCTGATCTGCCGGCAACCTTCGCACCGTTATCACTTTCAGAAGCATCCGATATCCTGTGCGGTCTTGTCCTTAACCAGTCTATTGTCAACACACAGTACACGCTAACAGGGTCTGTTGTTTATACCATAAGGGAAATGCTGAAACACATTGCCGGTGCGCTCGGCGTGAAACGCGTCTTTCTTCCGATACCCGGCAGTATCATAAAATTCATACATGACACCGGCAGGGCAATCGGACTTCCTTTCGATGAAGATATGATCTCGCGCCTCACAGGTAGAAAAGATGACGACATTTCACGCGCGAAACAGGAACTCGGCTTTAATCCGGTTCCCTTTGAGCAGGGTGCCCGGATGTATTTTCTTCGATAGACTTACGGTTTATCTGCCGGTGCTTTTTGCTCCGCCTCTTTCTCGTCCAGCGGATCAAGCATATGTTTCGCAAGTTTCTTCCACTTATTGTGAAGTGTCTGCTCGCGAAGTTTGGGTTGATATGACTTGTCAATCAAACCGTTATCAACAAGATAATAAAGCATTCCTTCAGCGATTATCTGATGCGCGATTTCGTCCGGATGAGGATCAACGCCCGGCAAGACCTGCATGCGCTTAGGATCGGTCATGTAGAATTTTTCATGCATATCAAGACAGAGGATATTTCTCGATTTAAGGACTTCCGAGATCTGTTTATGTATAAATTCGAAAGGATACTTATTCTCTTCCATGCTGTATGAAAGCAGAGGAAAAACAGCGGCTATTAATACCGTTTTTCCGGCATCGCATTTTGCCTTCATATCTCCAATTGCTTCGGTAAATTTCTTGTACCCCGCATATTCAGAATTATACAGTTTCTGATAATACTCAATGAATCCAAGCCTATTTTTCGAATTCTCCTTTTTCATATAAATCCAGCTTAGAACGCGCGAATGTCTTAATATTTTACCAAGCAAAGCCGGCGGCGGCTGGGGCATGAAATCCTTGCGCCACTGCATGAGTTCACGCGTATTACTGGTGTCCTCCGCGTCGTTCAAGCATATACCCAATATGATAATTTGCGGTTTCCACGCCAAAGCCTCTTCAAGAAGCGGTAGTTGCTGACGTGTAGATGTGCCTGCTTCCGCAAATATTCTTACTTCTGCCGGGCGAACACCATCATTCAGGTTCAACATCAGCTCCAGTCTGTTAGCGTACCGGTCGAAAAGCTGAACACCCACTCCGGTAGTGAAGGAATCGCCGACAATCCCTATTTTCAGCGGATCCGGACAACCCTGACTCCAGGGATGCGCCCGGGAAGACTGCATGCTCAGGAAATTAAATTCCCGCTCACCCAAAAGCTGCTCAACAATATTGTCTTGCCGGGGAGCCAATCGCATCATCAGCTCAATAACAGTCAGCAGTAAAGAAACACTGATAAACGCGAGTATCAAACGAAAAACAAATTGTTTCATACGCATTGTCCTTGAAAATACACATATTGATACTGCACAAGTTTTTAAAAAACTCAAGCAATATACTCTACGGCGCAATGGTTTAAAACAACCCTGCTTCGGGCCGAAACACACACCCATCAGTCCTGTATTCTGCCAAGGTACCGGCATTCTTCCACAGGTATGCGCATATCCATGTCTGTCCCGCTTTCGCGATGATCAAGATATTCCCCCGCTCCGCCGGCTACCCGGTTGGCGCGACCATTTTTACTGCCAATCCCATCAATTTTATCTGTCAATTTTATCTTGCATTACTATATCTCCAATCCTAATTTTCTCAAATAGAAGGTGATATTGAACCCGGAATATTTTCCGCAGTTTGCGGTCCAATATCACGGAAAAATCAAAATAATAAATGGTTGGGTCACAAAAGATTGATCATTTCGCACGAATTTTGTACTGTGCTTGCAATATAAGGTAAGAATATGACGACAGCAACGGCGCTACATCCAAAATTTGTTACTGATTCGGCAGGTCACCAGACCGCCGTAATCCTGCCAATTGAAGAGTATAACGGACTCCTTGAAGACCTTGACGATTTGGCGGTAGTCGCCGAGCGTGCAGGTGAACCTACCCTCTCTCACGAACAAGTCGTAAAGGAGCTGAAGTCCGATGGGTACCTATCAGATTGATTGGAAGCCATCGGCCTTACATGAACTTAAGCGAATCGATCGCCAAGCTATCCCCAGAATTGTGTCAGCAGTTGAAGCCCTGACGTCAACTCCATTTCCTTCAGGCGTCAAGAAACTGATGGTGGCGAATCAACATATCGAATTCGTGTCGGTGATTATCGCGTGATTTATGAAGTCTTTTCCAATCGCCTTGTTATTGAAATCGCACGTGTACGCCATCGTAAAGATGTATACAGAAAATGACACAACAAAGCACTGCGCAACTATTTTTATGGCCGTCAGTGCCAGACCTTGGTTATTGACTTTCAAGAACGTAACACGCGCCTCAAAGACCTATTCAGAAGAAGATTGGAGTGGTTGACCCGTCTCGGATGGATTGTTTGTCAAACTGGCAAAAGACAAAGCCGGAGGAATAATTTCTAATATTTATATTGATTTTGCGCCTTTCATTCACCAAACTTATTCCATATTAAATGCATGGTGCATTTGAAATTTAGTTAGCGTGAATAAGTACTGTTGGGTTTTAAGACATGCTTGCTGAAATCGGAAATTTGATTCTTGAGTGTCTGAAGCTTGCGCCACGATACATTATAGCTATCGGGCTTGTTGCCGGAATGATCTTGTTTGGGCCAGATAATCTCATCAAGAAATGCGGCCTTGCTGAGTTTGCACAGAACTATCGCTCGGTACTTGGAATCGCTTTTCTCGGTTCTATTGCGCTTGGATGCATTGGCACATGTCGCTGGATATTCAGTCAGATTCAAAGCCTGATATGGGACAGGAAAGTGCGCGAGCACATCACGAAGCGCCTCCACAGTCTGACCGAAGATGAAAAGCAGATTCTCCGGTACTACATAGTAAAGCAGACGCGCGCCAATACTCTCCGCGCTGATGATGGCGTCGTTCAAGGACTCGTATCCGACCACATCATCTATATGTCAGCATCTCTCGGAAGTCTTGTTGAAGGATTCGCGCACAACATTAACGACATCGCTTGGGATTATCTCAACGAACATCGCGAACTGCTGGACGGGAGCACCAACTATTACAGGACTGACAAACGAGAATTATGGTGAACGTAAGCCAGGCGGGGTCCCATTAAAGATTAAGAAAGTTGCTCTAAATATTTATGTTGATTTTGCGCCTTTCATTCGCCAAACTTATTCCATATTAAATGCACGGTGCATTTGAAATTTAGTTAGTGTGAATAAATACTGTTGGATGTAGGAGAATAATATGAAATTACGCTGGATATTTATACTCCTCGTGGCGTTGTCAATTCCCACGTATGCAGACCAGTTGCGCGCACCCCAAAAATATGACGAAGCGGCATTACTCGCGACCTTTAACGATTGGATCGCTTCTATCGACAGCGTTGCGCTCGCCGCCGCTTATCCACAGTCAATCAAGGACCTCCTTACAGTGGATAAACAGAAAAAACTCACGGCTATCAGAATTCTGGGTGAAACATCAGATATTCGAGCAATTCCTTGGCTTCTCCCCTACCTCGATGGGCAGGATTCAGAAATCCGAATATATGCGGGGTCATCAGTACAAAAGATTGCGTCATCCATCGTCTACCGCAATCAGGATGACAGATCCAACAGGATTAAAGAATTAAAGCCGATCGCGTGGCTTGTACTAAAAATGCTTCGCGCGCCCGATGATGGCAGCACTCGCTCCTATGGCGCACAAATGGCAGCCCTTCTCGGCTTAACCGATTTTGAGGATGAACTGATCGGTTGTACGCGGAGCGCGCATCCTGCCGTTGCGAATAGCGCTCGGGCTGCGCTTGAGGCCCTCGGTATCAAAACAGAATGAATATGGCATCCAATCGGTTGCAGGGTACCCTCCACAAGGTGTCGGGCCCCCTGAACCGTGACGTTAGCGGAGAAGATTATGAGAAGTGGCAGTCTCAGTAACATCCTGTTGACCCTTTGCATGATTGCAGGGGCAGGATGCGCAAGAATAATCCCTTTCGCTGGCAACTCCCTTGTCGATATTCTTCAGAACGTAGAATCGTATTCGCTTATCGACTTGGCGCAAGACAGAGAAGGATCTCCCGCCAGTCACCTCTATTCAACGAATGGTTTCTCCGCCGAAGCTAGAAAAGATTACACCGTTGTTGGAAACTCAGCATTTCTATCGGCGCGGGTATTCCCAGGCAAAGGTTTTTTTCCAGCGAAGGGGCTTCGCTACATCTTCACACACAACATTCTCAGGCCACCCTGCGATTGCTTGCGGCAAGAAGTGTTAGGGGTGATCCTGTATGACAACAACAGATCCCTTATAGGTTCCATTATCGTTGATAATCATGAAGGGTTCATTCTGGAGAATGTTGAAAGTCGTAACATCATGCGGACCTCCAAATACAAGGCATGGGCCAAAGTAATGGCCAGTCTTACAAGGAATAGTGACCGCTAACCACCGACTGGTGAATATCGTCGCTCCGCGCCGAATCCACAGTCGGGGCGTTCAGATTTCTTGAATAATCTTCCTGATAAAGCAAACTGGATTTTCGCGCAATATCCGGAATAATCATCACCTCAAAGGTAAAATGATTTTAACGGAAAAAAAGCTTGCCTAACTCAAAAAATCTTGGCAGGTTATCGCCCCGTGGCCGGACAGCCCAAATGAGAAAAATATCAGAATTATACGGGTAAATTTAAATGAAACAATCAGGATTTGACAACGAAAAATACCTTGAAGAACAAAGCTCGTTTATCATCGAAAGAGCAAAAAACTGCGGCAATAAGCTCTACCTCGAATTCGGCGGCAAACTCATATTCGACTATCACGCCGCGCGCATTCTGCCGGGCTTTGATCCAAATGTAAAAATACGCCTCCTCCATAAACTCAAAGACAAAACAGATATTGTACTGTGTATTCATGCAGGTGATATTGAACGCAAAAAACTCCGGGCCGATTTCGGAATCACTTATGACGTTGACGCTCTGAGATTAATTGACGACCTGCGCGACTGGGATCTCGACGTGCTGGCTGTCGTCATAACACGATTCAACGACCAGCCGGCCGTACAGCAGTTCCGGAACCGTCTCGAACGATGCGGCATTCCAACTTATATGCACCGCGCCACACGCGGCTATCCGGTAAATGTGGATATCATTGCCAGCGATGAAGGATTCGGGGCAAACCCTTACATAGAAACCAAAAAACCTATTGTCGTGGTCACCGCTCCGGGCCCGGGCAGTGGAAAAATGGCCACATGTCTTTCGCAAATGTATCACGAACATAAAAGAGGCGTTCAGGCCGGTTATGCCAAATTCGAAACGTTTCCAATATGGAACCTGCCGCTGAAACATCCGGTCAACGTGGCCTACGAAGCCGCTACCGCCGATATCGGAGATTTCAACATGGTGGACCCGTTCCACATGGAAGCTCACGGCCAAACTTCCATCAATTACAACAGAGATGTCGAAATATTTCCGGTCCTTAAAAGAATTCTGGAAAAAATCACCAGAAAGGAATCCATGTACCTCTCACCCACAGACATGGGAGTCAACCGCGCCGGTTTCGCCATCAGTAACGATAAAGTCGTAAGAGAAGCCGCCTCTCAGGAAGTCATCAGAAGATTTTTCAGGTATCAATGCGAATATGTTATGGGCTTTGCGGAGAAACACACCGTCGAACGCATTAAGTCTCTGATGCAGGAATTGAATGTGACAATTGAAAACAGAAACGTGGTTGAGCCAGCCAAGAAAGCGGCCGACGAAGCCAGTAAAAAAGGAAAGGGTCATGACGGTGTTTTCTGCGGAGCCGCCATAGAATTGAATGACGGAACAATCATCACCGGCTGTAACTCACCGCTGATGCACGCTTCTTCAAGCCTTGTGCTGAACGCCATTAAAGTATTGGCCGGAATCCCCGACAAAATGCATATTTTAACGCCAAATGTAATGGAATCCATAGGAACTCTTAAACAGAAAATACATAACAGCAAAACATCCAGTCTCGATCTTGAGGAAATGCTCATCGCCCTTAGCGTCAGTGCCGCCACTAATCATTCCGCCGAAATGGCCATGGAGAAACTGGGTGAACTGCGCGGCTGTGAAATGCATATAACGCATATACCTACACGGGGCGACGAAACCGGCCTCAGAAGGCTGGGTATAAACGTCACCAGTGAACCAAATTTTGCAAGCAGTAATCTATTCATAAGTTAACATTATAGTAAAAAGGAAACACTTAAATGCCCAAAATAAAAGACATCAACAAAGTTATGATCATCGGTTCCGGTCCAATCGTAATCGGCCAGGCGTGTGAATTTGATTATTCCGGCACGCAGGCCTGCAAGGCGCTGAGAGCGCTTGGATATAAAATCGTGCTGGTAAACTCAAATCCGGCAACAATTATGACCGACCCCGGCACAGCCGATGCCACCTATATTGAAGCCCTTAATGTTGAAACAATGGAAAAAATAATCAAACACGAAAGACCTGACGCCCTTCTCCCTAACCTCGGAGGACAATCCGGCCTCAACTTGTCGTCAGACCTAGCCAAGCACGGCATACTTGACAAATACAACGTCAAGGTCATCGGCGTAAAACTCGACGCCATAGAACGCGGCGAAGACCGCACCGCCTTTAAAGAAACCATGGCCAAACTCGGCATCGACGTGCCGCGCAGTACTTCCGTCTATAATGTTGAAGACGCGGAAAAAGTCGCCGCCGACCTCGGTTATCCAGTTGTCATCAGACCAGCTTACACAATGGGCGGCACCGGTGGCGGTCTCGTTTACAACGTCGAAGAACTCCGAACCATATCCGCGCGCGGCATAGCCGCCAGCTTGATCGGACAGATTCTGGTTGAAGAATCAGTCCTCGGCTGGGAAGAGCTGGAGCTGGAAGTTGTGCGCGACGCCAAGAACAAAATGATAACTGTCTGCTTTATCGAAAACGTGGACGCCATGGGCGTGCATACCGGAGATTCATTCTGTACAGCACCCATGATGACAATCAGCAAAGAGCTTCAAGAGCGTTTGCAGAAATATTCTTATGATATTGTGGAGGCCATTGAGGTCATAGGCGGAACAAACGTTCAATTTGCCCATGACCCCGCAACAGGCCGCGTTGTGGTAATAGAAATCAATCCGCGCACATCACGCTCATCGGCGCTGGCCTCAAAGGCCACGGGGTTCCCTATCGCTCTGGTATCATCCAAACTGGCCGGCGGGATGACGCTTGACGAAATCCCCTACTGGCGCGACGGATCACTTGAAAAATACACACCGTCCGGCGATTACGTGGTGGTCAAATTCGCACGTTGGGCATTTGAAAAATTCAAGGGCGTTCAAGATAAACTCGGAACGCAAATGCGCGCGGTGGGAGAAGTAATGAGCATCGGCAAAAACTTCAAGGAAGCCTTCCAGAAAGCCATCCGCGGTCTGGAAAACGGCCGGTATGGACTGGGCTTCGCCAAGAATTTCAACTCGCTTCCTATAGAAGAACTCATGGCGCGCCTGAAAGAGCCGTCAAGCGAACGGTATTTTCTCATTTACGAAGCACTGCGTAAAGGCGTGTCTGTTGATGAACTCCACAAGAAAACATACATTAAAGCCTGGTTCCTTGAACAGATGAAGGAACTTGTCAAGCTGGAGGAAGAAATCCTCAAACACAAAGGATCCAGCTTGCCGGATAAATTACTTCTGCAGGCCAAGAAAGACGGGTTTGCTGATAAATACCTGTCAAAACTTCTCAATGTTACGGAAAAGAAAATACGTGAACAGCGCGAACGGACCGGCGTAAACGAGGGTTGGCATGCCGTGCCGGTAAGCGGAGTTGAAAACGCGGCTTATTATTACTCCAGCTATATCGCACCCGATACCACCAGCGCCACCAGCAACCCGAACAAAGTCATGATACTCGGCGGGGGCCCCAACCGTATTGGACAGGGTATTGAGTTTGATTACTGCTGCGTTCACGCGGCTTTCGCCCTGCGTGACATGAAATATGAAACCATCATGGTCAACTGCAATCCCGAAACCGTATCAACCGACTATGACACATCCGACAAGCTCTACTTCGAACCGCTGACCGTCGAAGACGTTCTGCAGATCTACAGAAAGGAAAAACCCAAAGGCGTGATTTGTCAGTTTGGCGGACAGACACCGCTCAACATCGCACGCGAACTGGCCGAAGCCGGCGTCAATATTCTGGGCACAACACCGGAAACAATTGATCTTGCTGAAGACCGTGATCTTTTCAGGAAAATGATGGAAAAACTCAAAATTCCAATGGCTGAAAGCGGTATGGCGACAAATATAGACGAAGCCCGTAAAATTGCCAAGCGCATCGGCTACCCGCTTATGGTACGGCCTTCCTACGTGCTCGGCGGACGCGGTATGGAAATAATTTATGACGAGGAAATGCTGGTAAACTATGTCAACGCCGCTGTTGATGTCACTCCCGATAGACCTATTCTCATAGATAAGTATCTTGAGAATGCCATCGAAGCCGAGGCGGATGCCATTGCTGACGGCACAGACGCTTTCGTTCCGGCTGTAATGGAACACATTGAGCAGGCAGGCATCCATTCTGGTGATTCCGCCTGTGTGATTCCGCCAACCACGATTCCGGAAAAACACGTTAAGACCATTTGTGAATACACGCGCACCATAGCTCAAAAAATGCATGTGGTCGGACTCATGAATATGCAGTACGCAATATATCAGGATACTGTTTACGTTTTGGAAGCCAATCCGCGCGCGTCGCGAACAGTGCCGATCGTGTCAAAGGTCTGCGGACTTTCAATGGCAAGAATGGCAACCGAGATCATGCTAGGCAAGAAGTTGTCAGACTTTAACACCAAGCCGAGAAAATTCTCGCACTACGGAGTAAAAGAAGCAGTATTCCCGTTCACGATGTTTCCGGAGGTTGATCCCGTGCTCGGTCCTGAAATGCGTTCGACAGGAGAAGTTCTGGGCCTGGCATCGTCTTTCGGTCTGGCTTATTACAAAGCTCAGGACGCGGCAAAGTCCCCGCTTCCCACAAAAGGAACGGTTCTGCTTACAGTATGCGCGAGAGATCGCAATAAGGCGCTGGTCAAGGCGGCCAAGCGGTTCGGTCAGATGGGATTCAACCTCTTGTCTACTGAAGGCACAAAGCTGTTTCTTAAAGAAAACAGCGTTGAGAGCCAGCTTATCCATAAAATGCAGGGAAGCCGGCCTAATATTGACGATGCAATCAAGAACGGCGAAATTCAGCTGATAGTGAACACGCCATCGGGCAAAACGAGTGCGTCTGATGATTCTTACATCCGGAAAGCGGCTATTAAATATAAGATTCCCTATTTGACGACCATTGCCGCGGCGGTGGCGGCCTCGGAAGGCATTGCCGCTCGCATAGACGGCGGTGATACCGATGTCAAATCTCTGCAGGAATATCACAGCGCCATTAAATAGCAAATCGCAGGATCAGGGTTGATATAGGCACATACCTAATGTGATCCGGCTGCAATGTGGTGTCGTCCGGCATAATACCTGTCGGGCTTTTAAAGTAATGGATTATTATGTGTAATCTCTCGTTCCAATATCCTTTCGCCTTTCTCGTTTTCTATGCTGATAAATGAATACTTCTTGTGGTAATCTATCCCTGCGTAATACATGACAAAAAAACCCTTATCGGTGTCATCTATTATGAGGCAAATCGCCGCATGGTAAAAATATTTTTGACACCTAGCAAAGAGAGGGGTACTATTAAAACATGAAGCGTGTTGTGTCCAATCTTTTGATGATATTGTTTGTCGTGGGAGTTCTGATTATTCCCGCTTTTCACAGGGCGTATGGTGCAGGCCATGATGCAACGCACGATGCCACCAATTGTGCAATCTGCCATGTCGCCAACACGCCTGTTATCACTGTGTCTTCGACGATTGTACCCATTATCAAATTTATTATCGTTGCCAATGTTAATATTCAGGTCTTGACCATTCATGTCTATTCTCTGATCGATCCCTCTCTGGCGCGTGCTCCTCCTGTCTGCTGACGATATTTCTTTCGATTGAGGTAATCGGCGGGCATTTCACCCACATTCGTTCATTCAGCAAAACAGGAGGATTTTATGCAGTTTCGTATCGCCATTTTCAGTCTGCCGCTCGTTGCGGCACTTCTGGCGACGCAGAGCGCCACAGCACAGGCACCCTCAACGGGTTCCCAGCGGAGTTTTCAGTCCTTCAATCCCGACGTTTCCGCAATAGTGGATATGTATTATCACGCGGACGACTCGGAAAAAGGCATCAGCCACATACTGGGAGAGATGTCCGGATTCGGCCACACCCACGCTGGCGGCGAACATCACCACCATGGACCGGACGAGGGCTTCAACCTCCGACACCTAGAGTTGCAGTTCTCGGCGGACGTTGACTCGTACTTCAAGGGATCTGCTATTGCAGCCATTGACCTCGAAAGCGCGGAGATGGAGGAAGCTGTGATCGAAACAACCTGCCTGCCTTGGGGCTTCAAACTCAAAGGCGGCAAGTTCTTCAGCGACTTCGGGTACATCAACGCCCAACACTCACACCAGTGGGACTTCACCGATCAACCCTTGATCTACAAACTCTGCCTCGGTGACCACGGGTTGAATGACAAAGGCATGCAGTTGTCGTGGCTCGCACCAACGCCGTTCTATCTGCTGGCTGGCGTAGAAGCGTTTCAAGGTGACGGCGAAGCCCCCCTGTTCGCCTACGACGGCGAAGCCCCCTTGCCCGCCCACGACGGACCGAGAATCGGTGTGGGTTGGCTGAAATTCGGCCCGAATCTACCCGGCAATCACGGTCTGCAGCTCGGTGCATTCGGCGCCGGCGGCAAGGTTCAGGAAGCGCATGACGGTAACGGTGACGGGACTGAGGATCACTGGCTGGACGGTAATAGCACGTTTTTGGGTGCTGACTTAGTTTACAAGTATAACGCCCCACAGGCCTACGGTGATGGCGATTTCGTCTTGCAGGGCGAATACTTCAGCCGCCGCAAGGACATGGCACTCGTCGGCCATGACCTTGTCCCGCAACTAGTCGGCAACAGCAAGGTGGACGATCAGGACGGCTACTATGTTCAAGCGGTCTATGGCTTCCTGCCCCGCTGGCGAGGAGGCCTTCGCTGGGAACAGGTGGGCCTGACGAACGACTCCGATCTGCCCGATGGAACAAGTGAAAGCTACGGTAGTAGTTACCGGACTGGTGCTATGCTTGATTTTACGCCCTCTGAGTTCTCGCGCCTTCGCCTGCAAGTTAATCAGGGCTCGTATGAGACCGCTGACGGCAAGGAAGACGTGACGGAAGTTTACCTGCAATGGATGATCTCCCTTGGCGCGCACGGCGCACACAAGTTCTAATTTTGGGCGTCAAATGAAAGGAAAATACATCATGAAGCGATTTGGATTATTGATCACAATGTTACTGACATCCTGCTTAGTAAGCGCGGCAACCTCAGATAAGTTGAGAATTGTGGCAACAACTTCCGATTTAGCCGCCATTGCCAAGGCGGTTGCTGGAGACAAGGCGGAAGTCTACAGCATCTGCACAGGAAAGGAGGATCCGCACTTCCTAACGGCCAAACCGGGTTTCATTATGCAAGCCCGTGACGCGGATTTATGGATTCGCATAGGCCTGGAACTGGAGATCGGATGGGAACCGCCTATTCTTGACGGTTCGCGCAACACCCGCATTCGGGTTGGCGGCAAAGGACACTTGGATGCGTCAGAAAGTGTTCTGATTCTGGACGTGCCGCAAACGACAGTTACACGGGCGATGGGTGACGTTCATCCAATGGGCAATCCGCACTACTGGCTGGATCCGTTCAATGGGCGTCGGATGGCCGGTGCCATTGCGGAGCAGTTGGCAAACATCGCCCCGGCAGATGCGGTGGTTTTCCGTAAGAACGCCGAAGCATTCCAAAAAGAGCTCGATGAGCGAATGTTCGGCGGGGAACTTGTCAAGGCCTTCGGTGCGGACACCCTTTGGGCGAAGACACAGGACGGAACCATTGCCGCGTTTCTTCAGGACGAAGCAAGCAAGAGCAAGACCGGCAGTTGGATCGTGGCCATGGCACCATTGCGCGGACAGAAGATCGTGACCTATCACAAGAGCTGGATCTATTTCGCCAACCGCTTCGGCCTGACCGTAGGAGCTGAATTGGAGCCCCAGCCGGGAATTCCGCCTACGGCGGCTCATCTGATCGAAGTGGCAGAGACCGTCAAAGCCGAGGGTGTAAAGATCATTCTGCAAGAACCGTTCTACAGTGCAAAGGCGGCAAATCAGATCGCCGGAAAGACCGGGGCAAAAGTCGTGGTAGTCGCCAACTCGGTCGGCGGTCAGCCGGAAGCAACAGACTACCTAGCGCTGATGGACCTGATTGTGAGACGGATATCAGAGACAAGATAGAGGAGCGGATATGCCCAGCAAATCATCACAATACATCATCACGTGCGAGCATGTTCATGTTGCATACGGACGGCAGGAGGTTTTGCACGACGTGTGTCTTGATATACCGTTGGGCATCTTCCTGCCGTTTGTCGGGCCAAACGGTGCGGGCAAAACCACTTTGCTCCGCGCCATTCTGGGCTTGCTGACGCCTGTGCGAGGACATATTCGTACGCCGTTCGACAGGAAACCCGCCGGTTACGTACCGCAACAAAAGGCCATTGATCCTCTCTACCCGGTCACTACCCGCCAGATAGTTGAAATGGGACTCTATCCGGAACTGGGCTGGTGGCGAAGGCCGAACAACGAACAGAAAGAACGTGTGGACAAGGTTCTTGCCCGTTTCGATCTGAAAGAGCACCAACGAAAAACATTTGGTGAACTTTCCGGCGGCATGAAACAGAAGGCTCTTCTGGCTCGCGCTCTAGTGAGCGGGGCCGATGTGTTCATCATGGATGAGCCGACGTCCGAATTGGACGAGAATTCCGAAAAGGAAGTACTTGCGCATCTGTTCGCGTTAAGCCGGGAGAGCGGCAAAACCGTGTTGCTGGCGCATCATGGCATTGAACAGGCGGGGGCGCTCTCGCCAACTGTCTGCGTTGTTCACTATGGCAAAGTCCAAATAGCAGACATTGGACAGGCGCGAAAACTTCTATCCGGAACCACAAGCGCCGGAGGAAATAGCCATGCATGATACTTTAAGCCAGTTGGTCCTGTCGTTCCCGTACGCCATCATGGCCGGGATATTGGTCGCCGCTGTTTGCGCATTGCTTGGCGTATTTGTCATCCTCAAACGTGTGGTGTTTATTGGAATCACACTGTCCGAAATGGCCGCATGCGGGATTGCAGTGGCGATGTTGCTTCATTTTACTCCATTTCTTGGCGCCATTGCGCTCACGCTGGTAGGTGTGGCGGCGCTGGCGGTTCCGTTCGAAAGCCAGCGGATTCCCCGCGACGCAGTTCTCGGCGTACTCTTCGTCGCCGCATCGAGTCTGAGCGTTCTGTTGGTCTCAGGCAGCGGGCATGGTTTACAGGAGATCAAGTCATTGCTCTATGGCGACCTGATTCTGACCGCCCCAGCCGACCTACGCGTTATATGCGGAGTTGTTATTCCTGCTCTGGTATATCTGCTTCTGTTTCAGCGTCCCACATTATACGCTTTCCTTGACCGTGAAGCGGCCACCGTATTGAAGGTCAAACCGGGCAGATGGGAGTTGCTGTTTTTCCTGCTTCTTGGACTGGTCGTAGCCGTGGCTTCGAAAGTAGCAGGAACTCTGCTGGTGTTTTGTTACCTGATCGTGCCGCCTACACTTGCCTTGTTATTGTCTCGTCACCTGTGGATTGTGATGATTCTGGCAGTTGTGGTAGCAGTTGCGGCCACACTGGCAGGACTCGGCATTTCTTTCAAGGCAGACTTACCGACGAATCAAACTATTTGCGCTACCATGTGCACAATCTTGGCGTTGGCAATTCTGGGAAGAACTGTACTTTGTTTTTTTACTTCAACAGAAACAATCCGTCGAAAATGAGGAACTTAACATGATAATTAGGTGTGTGAAAAACAAACAATATAGAGTGGATGACAGAATGTTAAGCCAAGTCCATGGGAATGGGGTCAATAATAGATTGAGCATCAGGGTCCGCAACGCTGATATGGTGGTGATGACAGCCGTCGCGCTGTGTCTGACGTGTATGATCTATGAAGCGCAGGCCCGCGTACCTCCGCCGGTGGAGACACCGTGCGAGGTCGTCCAGTCTGGCCGGACCACAACGCTGAAGAGCATCAAGATCGTGGCGGTGGGGCAGGAGATACCCGAGACATACTCGACAAGCGTAAAAAATACGCCGAGCATGTCGTGGTATGTGTCGCAGCATTATGCGCTGAAGACCGACCAAGGGGAGGAGGTTGCCCGGCAATACCTGACATACGCGGAACTGGCATACCCGTTTCACGTCTGGATAATAGGGCGGCCACCACCAGATCAGGACCGTTTGCGGATGCCGTTTGTCATAGGTAGCAGCTTGGACAAAACACTGGATGCAATCCAAGGCGATGGAGGGTTCCGCCCGGGTAGCATCTGCGGCGGAATCACCTACTGGGGAATGAACACTGCCTATAACTGGCCCTCTGGTGCACTACAGTATCATAAGCGCGATCTAGTTATCCACGAGAATTTACACCTAATGCAAATGTGCTGCGGCAGTGCGTCCTCTCCTATTAGGCTTTTAGAGGGCATAACACATACATCCTGCAATCATGTTTACGACGACGAAAAGAAACAACTCACTCTTGCCGTCTTTGACAAGCCGACAGTGAACTATCCAACGACAGATCAGATACGCCAGATTCGCGGTGAGTACAAAACCTTCCGTGAAGCATGCGGAGCTGGATACGGTTATATTACTCTGTACACCAGTTTTATGTGGAGCCATCCGGAACGGCTGATGAAATGGCGGCTGTGGCGCGATGCCATGCAGTGGGAGGGCAAAACCGGCGAGGATATGGATGTCATGGTGGAAATCTTCGGCAATCTTGACGGACAGATTGAACAGGACTGGAAGGTATGGCTGGATGTGCGTCATCCCACATTTCATTATCTTGACTGGGGCTGGGAACAAAGCGCGGATACATTGATCTCCTATGGCTGGCCACAGCAGGGTCCGTATTCGCGCACGGACATTCTGCTACCACCGGGCGAGAAACCGGAATATGACCCGTTGTGCATGGACTACCCGCTTCAACCGATGTCGCCACTGGTGGGACCCGTGCGGCGCGGGGTCGAAGACCCATCGGTCGGCGCGCTTGTCAGCTTTGCGCGCTGCCCGGGGTACGGGCTGGGCGGCATCGGGTTGGGTGTGCAGACTGAACGGCCGACATCGGAGCTCTCGTACATGCCGTTGCTGATCCAAGATGGCAATGCACTGTTAATACAGGGCAGGGATTTGGGCATGCCGGATGAGACCGTGGCGTTTCCGGAAGACCTGAAGAAGGCGATGGCCACAGGCGGGCACCAAGTCGGGCTGACGGCGAAGATCGGGAAAGACACGCTCGTTGTGACGCTACGCGCGCAGGACCCTGCGACGAATGCCCCCGTTGAATTTGTGAAGTCGTGGCCGATAAACGCCGAACAGTGCAAACGTCTGCTCTCCTGCCCTGGCACGATACTTGCCAAGGACGGCTACCATGCGATCACACCCTATTTCGACGATGCGCGACGACCCGAGGCGGCAGATTTGTCTCTGCCCGCGCCGGGCAACCGCTGGCGGTTCGAAGGCGACGAGCAGACCTACCGGCTCTACCGGGCGATGTCGAAATTGAAGGATGATTCGCCGGCATCGTTGAAGGAACTGGCCCGGGCAATGGTCGAGGCGATGGATAAAGATCTGGCAACCCAGGCGGCGGCGATGAAAGCATATGCCCTGTCGTTCCCGCGCGTGGTGAAAGACATCCGGGCCGTGAAATCACCCGTAACCGACCTCGCGCTCGCGGAGCTGGCCGGGACTTCCATGACCTTGGCATTCGACAAAGACGCGACATTCGACAAGCCCGCGTTGACCGCAACCATCGGCGCGCCGATTTCCGGACGGCTTGTTGGCAACGTGTCGTTTATCACTGCGCCGGCAGGCGTCATCGGGCCTGATTGCGACACTCAATCCGTGGATGTCGTGGCGGGCGGGGCAGGTGAGATCGCCTGGAGCTGGCACGCGGTCACGGAAAGCCCCGCTCCTTTCACCGTTGACGTAACGGCCCACATCGAGTGGCAGGGATCCACGTTCTCCCTCTCGACGGCGATTTCAGGGTGCCCGTCCATTCCCCGCTGGCTGACTATCGGCCCGTTCGACAACAATGGCACGATGGACACGGTTCATCCTCCGGAAACCGAGTCGTTCGACCCGCAAAAGAAATACACTGGCAAGGACGGCAAGGAAATCAGCTGGGAGAAACGGGAACGGCTGGCCGACAGTCCGCTTGCCTCCGAGTTTTTTCTGGATTTCGCGTCGCTGTACAGTGGCCAGAACGTGGCCGCGTACGCGCAGACATGGATTTGCAGTGAGGTCGAGACCAATGCGACCCTCGCGCTGGGTTCAGATGACGGCATCGTTGTGTGGCTGAACGGGGAGCGAGTTCATTCCAATCTGGTTGCGCGAGGTTACTTGTCGAAGCAGGACCGCGTGCCGATTCATCTAAAGGAGGGGCGGAACAAGCTGCTGATCAAGGTTGCCCAGAACGGGGGCGGCTGGGGTCTGTGCGCGCATGTGTTAAGCAAGGATAGTGGACGTCTGGATGGCATTACGTATTTTATTGAGAACAAAAAATGACAAGTCGTTTGAAATATTGAGACATCACGACATGTGTGTCTCAATATAAAAGAAAAAAGTAGTTTAAAATAGTATTTGTTCCGATGGGGTGAATGTATGTTTACTGCTAAACCATAAAGTTGATCTTATAACAAAGAAAGGGGGCTGAATGAAGGATAAGGGACGAATAGCATTTCTTCTTATCGCGAGTATGTGGTTTGCTTGCGGAGTTGTTTCCTCTCAGGAGGAAGCAGGCATTCCTGCGCCGGAAGACATGCGGGCCGAAGTTATAGCGTCCGGTTTTACCTCAACAGCAAAAGCAATAGATGTCGCGTGTATTGGAAAACAAATTCCCTATACTCACACCAGGCCCGGATTGGCTAATCTGGATGATGTTTTATGGTATGTGAGTAAACATTTCGCGCTTAGGACCGACTATCCGGCAGAACGCGCCCGGCATATGCTGGAACTGCTTGAGCTTGCATACCCGCATTATATCGAAGCTTTTGGTGTTCCTCCTGATATTGAGCACAGACGAATCGCGTGCGGTTATGGGTCAAGTTACAACATGACCACGAGAATCATGAAGGCGGACGGCTTTGAGCGCGGCCCTAATGGTGGTGGTGAGGCAATGTATTATAATGGTGTTGCTTACTGTTTTCCGTGCGGCGCGGCGTATCATGACCGCTATATTCTG
>JBFZFB010000113.1:0-3103 GCA_041306605.1 Lentisphaerota bacterium
CTGGGAGTCTTGGGGTACTCCGGATCCGGGAAGAATAGTTTTATTTCAGATTTCTTGAACAGTTTTCCTGATGGGCAAAGAAGATTGAACATTGAAAAATATTATCCTGTCCCTAGACCCGAAGGGAAACGAGGGTCATCCTGTCCCTAGACCCGTCCTCGGACCCGGAAGGTCCTAGCCTCGCCCCGGAAAGGGCTCCGGCCCTGAGGGTGGACCTGAGGGGAGTATGCGAGGGTCTGGATATTGGATTTTTTCTTCGGACAGCTAAATGGATACTCTATGAAATGGATTACATCAACTAACGTCGGCATTGTAATTAATGTGCGTGTTCTGCCGGGCGCGTCCCGCAACGAAATCAGCGGCATATTGAATGATTCCCTCAAGATACGGCTTCAATCCCCGCCTGTTGAAGGGAAAGCCAACAAGGCTTTGATAAAGTTCCTCGCCGGCAAACTGGACATCGCAAAAAATAAAGTTTCGATAATATCAGGAGAACATTCGCGCGATAAACGCATTCTTATCGAAGGTCTAACCGCAGAAAAGATTCACGACCTGCTACATATTGCATCCGTTTAAAACACGCCAGATGCAGGGACTTTTTTGACAGACTGAACGTCCGGCCTAACCCGACGTAGACCCGCGTCCGCGCGGGGCAACGGTAGGGTTCAGACCGTGGTTCAATCATCCTTCCTGTCCCATGATCTTGCTACTCATGAGTTCGACCACTGACTTCGCCGCTGGGCCATCGGGGGATGCCGCACCTGAGTACCCCGTGGGTTGAGGAGCAAACATGCAGGCCGATGCGTGAGTTAGAATGACATCGGTATTCGCAGTCTTCTTAGCCGCATCGACGATTGCTTCGTAGGTCATAAGCGCATTCTGGCGATGCTTGTTGACAACGCCGTTATGCTTGTTGGCAAGGTAGTTCTTTGTTGCCAGATAGAGCAGGTACGACAGAACGCCGAAGATAAGCACCTTGCTGATGGCAAGCTGCACGGTCTGGTACACGTCGTCTGGCTTGATCCCTGGGATCTTGTGCAAGAATACGGTCAGCACGGCGTAGACACCCAAGATCCATGCGAACTTCACGATCTTGTCCTGCCACACTGTAGCCTGGCCTTCATGCTCTTGAGCCGTGTCCCGGAAGTAGATTGCCTGCTGTGAAACCCCCTGTTGAGCCGCAACCTTGCGGATATCATCCAAGATGTTGGCGGCGCTGTTCTTGTCTTCTTCCAGTTTCGTGGTGAGTTCTGTTGCCTTGTCTTCCAGTTTCTGGAGAGTCGATCGGGCCTCCCTCTCCAATCTCTTGAAGTCAGCAGACTTGCTTGTTGAATACGATATGATCGGATGGAGTTGAGTGAACGCCTCCTGATACGCGTTGTCAATCTGCTGTATCAGCGAGTTGCGAGTGTTGAGGGGGTTGGCTTGCTTGGCCGAGAACTTGAGTATCTGATCCAGTCGGTTGAAGTCCGCGCTGGCTTGGTTCTGGAGAGTCTTAAGCTGCAGTAGTGGAAGGTCCTGCAGGACCGTGGGGGATATCTGCTGATACAGCGCTATCAGGCGCGTGACAGTCGGCACGACATCTCTGAAGTTAAGCTCACTCCCAAGGTCGTTCTCACGGGAGAGCGTATCTGGGTTAAATTGCAACATGCGGTCGAGAGACTTCCGGGCTTCCTCACGGAGCGAGACTTCTTGTTGGTTAGGCATTTCTTCCTCCTGTCTTAATCTGATCGAACAGTACTTATTCTCACTACGGAACTTGTCAACGAAAATGAGACATTTTTCTTAGACGATTATGCTACTTTTTCCTCCGGTTTATTGATCCATGCTGCCTCTGGGATTGCCGGCGGTTGAGGCAGTCCTTTTACAAAACGTTCCGGGTGATTTTGAAACGCCAGCTTTAGCGTTTCGCATCTTTTTTCTCTGATTTTGTGTGCTTCACCGGTGTGTAAACTTTCAGGAGTCACGTAACCGATCCCAGAATGTTTGTGATGTCCGTTATACCAGGCAAAGAAATTGCGCAAGAAAGTTTGCGCATCCTCTAAACAGCCGAAGGATTTCGGGAATGTATGATGGTATTTCAAAGTTTTGAACTGGGCTTCTGAATACGGATTATCATTGGACGTGTGCGGCCGGGAATGGCTTTTTGTTATACCCATGTCTGCTAACAGTTGAGCCACCAGCTTTGATCGCATAGATGTGCCCCTGTCTGCATGAATACTCAACTGGCCGGGGTTAATGTTCTGCTTCAGGCATGTTTCGTGAATTAATTTTTCTGCGAGGAATGCAGATTCGCGAGTCGCCACCATCCATCCGACAACACATCGCGAATATATATCCATAATAACGTACAGATAATAATATGACCATTTACGAGGGCCTTTTAATTTTGTGATATCCCACGACCAGACCTGATTGGGGCCAGTGGCCAGCAATTCTGGCTTCGTATATTCAGGATGATGGCATTGATCACGGCGCTCACGAACGGCCTGGTTCCTCTCAAGAATACGATACATCGTTCTTTGACTGCATAAATAGGTGTTTTCATCGAGAAGAGCCGCATATACCTCCGGCACAGATTCATCCATAAAACGTTCGTTTGTTAAAATATCTAACACTCTTTTTTCCTCTAAATCCGTTAAACGGCGATGATTATTCTTTCTTGCGTTCTGCGTTGGCTTAGGGTTTCGCTGGCGATGCAAAACCGTCCGCGAAACACCAAAAGCCTTGCAGGCTGCTACGGGGCCATATTCTTCGCTGGCCGCGCAAGCCATTTCTATCATTAACTCTCTTCGTCCGTGTTCTTCGACATCAGATTCAGCATTTCTGAAGTTTTTTTTTGAAGTTCGATTAATCCTTCGGCTTTCTGCAATTTAAATTTAAGACGTTCATTTTCTCTTTTAAGTTTCGCAACCTCATTATGGAGTTGCTTGTTTGGTGATGATTTGCCGTTTTGGTTCATATTATTCCTCCATCTTCTCCATCTGGTCAGATTGGATGAATATAAACCTTCACGGCGAAGAATCATACCGATTTTTCCAGGGCTGTTTTCGACCTCATTTAATATTTGCAATTTATATGCAGAGCTGTGTTTTCTACGTTT
>JBFZFB010000114.1:0-9271 GCA_041306605.1 Lentisphaerota bacterium
GGAAACAGCGGCGCGTTGCCCGGATCATGGTATTTCATGATGAGCCGGGATGGGTTCACGACGAAAACATTTGGATACGCCGGAACAGTTCCCGTGATCGGCGACTTTGACGGCGACGGCACATCTGACTACGGCGTATATGACGCGGCAGGGCATGGCGGCCAGCCGGAGGGATCATGGTATTTCATGATGAGCCAGGATGGGTTTACGACGAAAACATTTGGATACGCCGGAACAGTTCCCGTAATCGGCGACTTTGACGGCGACGGCACATCTGACTACGGCGTGTATGACGCGGCAGGAAACAACGGCGCGTTGCCCGGATCATGGTATTTCATGATGAGCACCGCCGGTTATTCGTCCGTAGAGTTCGGCTATGCAGGCACAGTACCTGTTGTTGGTGATTATGATGGTGACGGCATATCTGACTACGGCGTGTATGACGCGGCAGGACATCTCGGCCAACCAGAGGGATCGTGGTTCTTCATGGAGAGCAATGAAGGATTCAAGACCCTGACATTCGGTTTCGCGGGTGCCGACTCCGTATCCGCTCAAGGGGGAGCGGCTTACTAAACACATATCTTGACAAAAGGGCATTCCCCATCCGGGGGATGCCCTTTTTTATTTTCTACAATATCCGCAACAGGATGGTTAATGTTATGGCACATCACAACCGGCCATTCTGATGTTTACGCGCTTGTCCTTCCGCAAAGTTGCCCGTGCCTCTTCGCGGCACCGCACTGCTTCCCGATGAAAATCCGGGATATGTCTCCATTCCCCCTTCCCTACGGGATCAAGCAGCCTTTTTCTTCTTGCGTCAGCTTCACTTCAATCACCTCCTGACGCAAACCGACGGTCTTCAGTAAAACATGGCCGGTCCAGTAAAGCTTGGTCCGGTCCGCAGTCGCATTAGCGGTTCCGCTGAAAATCAAAAGCGAATAGTGACCGGTGTCAATTCTGTCCCATGCCGCGTTCTCTCCATAAACATCCCTGATCACCCGTTCGCATTCTTCAGCATATTCCAGCGCAACAGCAATCGCCACCCCTTTCACCGGCTCAACAATACGGCTGATATGCGTCTTTTTGTATATAGGATCATAACACGGATATACATGCGCCGTTTTTCCGTCACCATCAAACTGTTTAAATAATTTCGCGCTCAGCCAGCGGTCGGCAGCCGTGAATTTCACATCATTCTTACGCAAAACAGAAACAATGCTGTCCACTTCTTCAGAAGACACCGGCGCCGCAACGGTTCCCGTCTCTTCAAACATAAGCAATTCACTTACACGCCATTCGTTCTCGCGGAATTGACCCGTCCGGAACATAACGCGGACATATCGCGCGGAAACCGGATCAAATCTGCTTTCCAGCATTCCATAATATCCCTTGAGAAAAACCTGATTGCCGCTGATATACGACGGCGAAAGCCTGCACTGAACATCGCGAATAACATCAAAGTTTGTTCCATCACGGGAAACCGAAATCGAATACCCGCGCGGCAACCCGCTCTGCGTGTAATCAGGCGCAAAAAGCACCATACTATTGATCTTTCGCTCTTTCCCGAAGTCCACGGCAAAACCGCTCTTTCCGTCACAGGGGCCGGACAAAAATGTTTCCGTGATTCTATCGCAAATATCTCCGGCATTGCCTTTTGCCGGACCGCATAATTCAACGCGCGTTTCTCCGACCGGAACAAGTCTGCGGCTTACCGGTTTTACGCTTAATTCATGCACCAGACTGATTCGCGGCCCGTCTATAACACCGTATGACACGCCTAGTTCTTCCAGTGCTGTCTTTAAAAAAGGCAAATCGTCAACATGACATCCAAAAGCCCTGTCATCATCAGATTCCACTGCCTGCGCTGAAGGCTGGTGCCGTTCATGAGAGGCGGAAACAATTTTTATCCTGCCCGATGATTCAAAACTCAGGTACTGGCCGCTTAAACCGAATACTTCTCCGCCAATAAGAACCACGGATTTGATTCCCGCTTTTTCCGCGTTTTCTATCACCTGCCCGCGGCTCGCCATGGCTCTCTCTTTGTCTTCTTTTTTGGAGCGAGCAATGACAATGTCGCTTACCGCAAAATATCCGGCCCAAAGGACGAGTAGCCCAATAGCAATTCTCCGGAGAACGGTGTTTGATGCTGTCACCGACGCGGCGAACATGCCCGACACCATGATCATCCACAATGGAATGGTATACCGCGACACATTGAAAGATGCCATGGAATGCGGCAGATATAGCGCAAGAAATACACAAGCGAAGAGAACCGGCAGAAGCAGTCTGTACCGTTCTTTTCTGTCCACAGCCTTTTTAACGCGCCACATGTAAAGTCCTGCGACACTGAAAAGGATAACCATTAGAAAGCTTTTCAGCAAAAACGGCAGAGTTTTGGGAAAGAATAAATGTTCCCTCAACGGGCGGTGCAACAGTCCTTTCAAATGATGAAACATTACAGCGCCGGATATCCGCCAATCACCGGCCTTGGTACATTCATAATCATTATAAGCGATGAAAACCGGTAGAACGCATATCATTAAAAGAACAGCCCCTGCGGCAAAAGGCAGAATAACCCTTGCGGAAAAACGATTGCGCGCGAAATAAACCGCAAGAAGAACGGCTCCTGTCAAAAGATATGTGGCTGTTATATAATGTGTCCAAATCGCCAGTCCGGCAACAAGGCCAAGACTTAAAACATGCATCCAGAGCGACTTTGCCGGCAACTCTCTGCCTGTAATGCGCAGAACGATCCATAATGCAAGAGTTCCAAGGAAAAACGCCGCCGGATATCCGCCGTAAGAGCCTACGCTGTACCAGATTATCACCCAGCCCGGCAACGCCACGCAAAGCGCCGCCGCCAGCCCGGCCCGCGCGTTAATGAGTTCTTTGAACAACAGAAAAGTGGCGCCAATCCAGCCGAGCGAGAAGATGGCCGGCGACATCGACAGCATGAACTCGGACGGCCCGAAAATCCAAAAGAGGAACGCGGCAAAATACGCTTCCAGCGCTCCCATATAGTTTTGACCGTAAAAGAAAAGAGGCCGTTCCCCGTCGAGAATATTAAGCGCCATAAGTCCGACTGTGCCGGTATCGAAAGTGGTATAATAACCAACCGCCGACACGTAAGCGCGCAACAGGAAACCCAGTGCTATTATCGCAAAGAGCCATAACCGTGTTTTCAGATTCTCCCTGCCGTCACAATTTTCCACTGTCTTCTCCGATCTACAGCCATTTCCGGTATGTTATTTTAAAATCAGCCTTGCCATGCGGATTCACAAATATAAACCGGACACCCCTGCCCATATCTACAGGCTTTATCTCAACAGGCGCGTCTGCGGAAAGACCATCAACCCAGTTATACCGCAAAACCGCTTCTTCAAAAGGATTATCCAGCTTCACGCACAATTCATTGATGCCCGCTTTGACACTCCCGCTACCCTTGTGAAACTGATTCGGAGTTCTCTTAACCTTGAATACCGTTTTTTCGTCGTCAAACGACCTTATTTCCTCATAATCTGCGGGGTATTTGCGGAAGAAATTTTTCCATGAATCATGGAATGTAATAATATGCCCGACATTGTAAAGATTCATGAAATCCATCACATCGCTGTCTTCCTTGCGGAAATTTTTAGGGGGATAATCATATTCAACCATTTTCGGGGAGAAATGAAAGTAATCGCACGCCATCATCTCGCGGCCGGTCAGCACCGGCAGGTATGCCACATGTCCGCGCCCGTAACCATGCACTGTTTTGCCGGCAAACATGACCCGCTCGCCGGGTGAAACATTGTTCCGCACCCACTCCGCAACCTCCTGCATAACGGAACTCATCGTAACATAAAGACTCGTACCCTTGTTCCCGTAAAAACGCGTTGTATTAACCCCTGACAAAAGCAAAAGGGCGATGACTGCCGCTCTCATCGGGATCATTCTGATGGAAATATTTTCAAGCCACTTTCCCATCAACAGGGCGGCCGGTGTTACAGCAACAAACATCAAAGGTATCCCCGTCCGTGACAATTGAAGCGAAGGCTTCCACACCTCACCCCAGCCGGCAAGCAATGCCAGTCCTATAATGGAAATGCCGTACAGCGCCTTGATCCCCCTGCCCGGCATAAACCAAAGACCGAGAATCCCAAAAAATACAAGACACGGATTACTCTGTCTGAACAGATTGCGTAGAGTTTCCAGCCCTTGCCTGAAACAAAGAGACATTTCCACTTTCTTCGCGCCTGTTTGAATAAAGCCTGCCGGGTCCGTATGATTCACAATCACCAGAAGAGACGGAACAAGAAGAATAATCAGAACAATTCCGCACACAACAAGAAATATTGTTTTTTTGATGTTCAATTGACGCGCGCTGGCCGCTACAGCGGGCAGTATAAAAACCGCCATGATGGCTGACGGCGGCCATGCGAGAAACGCCGCTGATGACAGGACCAGCAGTGCGCCGGTCCATTTATCCGGACGATCGAGCCATAAACAGCGGTAGAGACAAGCACAAACCAGCATCACAAAAGCAAGCGCGAAACATGAACCCACCGTTCCGAAATGAAGCATCCACAGAAAGAACTGCTGGCTCACGCCCAGCGCTATTATCGTAGCGCAACAAGCGGCAATCCAACTGCCCCTAACAATGCGGACAGAAAATCCGGCCATCAATGGTAATATCACAATGAAAGCCAGAGCCAGCGCAGAAGTATAAATTTGATCAACAGAAAACAACTTCAAGAACGGCATAAAGATTATTCCCAGTGGAACAAGACCTGATGCCACAAGATAGGATGCGTCCTTTCCGCCATTCCATAAAGGATCATAATAAATCAACTTTGGAAAAATATGCGCGTATACCCACAGACGATACATAAAAGAGGGATGATCATCTCTGTAAAGCGCCTGCCCGCCGGTCACAGCCCAAAGGTTGTTTAATGATATCAGTTGCGACCATAATAAAATTCCGCAAGCGATGATCAGAATGCTTGTCTTTGTCCGGCAAAACAGAAGGACCGGCATCAACAGTGTTGTAATTATTGCAAAGCGTATCAGGCCGGATTTGATCAGAGGAAAAGATTCTGTTCCGCCGGGCGGGCTCCATCTCAAAAAGAAAAACCACACATCGTTTGCCGCGCTGGAGATGATGTATATGACAAACGATGCAAAAAGTCCGAACGCGACAACTGTCGCGGAATCAATTGAAATCTTGATTCCTTCTTTACGCAATTTCCCATACTGCCGGAGAAATATAACAGCCGCCACAGCAAGCGGAAGGGCAAGATATTTCAGCCATGTAACATGTAACCAAGTGTTGCCGGGCTTTTGAAGAAAAAATGCCAGTGAAATTCCTGTGATAAAGGCAATAATCCCGGGCCGCCATTTCCGCCATGGGCCGCAAGCATCTTTCATGTTATTTTCTTCACCGGACATGGTCATAACATAACAAATAAACCGGCATTTGAAAGAACCAATAATCCAGTGTAAAATCCGGGTTATGTCTGTTTCTGATTCTTCGCCGCACAGCGCCATTTCAGCATTTTACGCAATGAATTAAGTGCTGTTATAACATCACCAACAGGCGAAAGCATGAGGCGGAGAAAAACTCCTCTCAAAATCCGGGCATGACACAACGTGAACACGGCATTGTACAGTCTATCCACCAACAATGGTTTCACAGCGGTCCCCGGCTCCGGCAAAGAACTCTTGGGATAAGGCCGACCGACTGACCGCATTCTTGCAATTTGTCCTGCAGTGTACACGCGTTTTAATTCCGCCTGTTTAATCTGAACGCCTATAAGCTGTTCCGGCATCTTTTCCTCGCAGGAAATAACCGTTTCCCTGATCATCTGATCAATAATTTCTTTTCCGCGACCGGATCTGACCACGACAGCCGAATAGCCGCTGCTTCCTTCATAAGCATAACGGCCGGAATCAGATCTCATCCACGGGTCGCCAACAGAGATGTCCGCCGAACCGCACATCATGTCATAGCAAAGCCTGCATCGGGGCTGACCGTAAGTCCACTTTAGATAATTGATGGCGCCGGTCTGTCCATTCCTGTTGGAAAGCACAATTTTGGAACCGTTTTTCAGTCGTGCCATCATAACTCCGGGCCAGTTGCCGTGCCGGTATTCAATTTTATCCAATTGGCCGCTATGAATTCCTTTTATTTTCAGCAGATGCTTTATTCCTGCCGGCATAATATTGGATTCACAGAACAAACCTATCAGCAAAACCGCGTTTTTCCTTAAAGCCGGTATAACGGAAATGGCTTTGCGTAAACTCTGGATATGACACGCCAAGCCAACGGCGGCAAAAGGTTCATCACGGGTCATAACTTCACGAATGATCCTGCCCCATGGAAATAGACTGTATTTTGACTGGCAGGCGCTGATGATAGCCTCGTCGGAACCGGTAAGCAAAGAAACCGGCACCGCAGGATCATCCGGCGAAGCGGATGTTACAACAACTTTCTTTACCCTTCCTGTTTTTATAAGATATCTTAATATTTCAGTAACAACACCGCCACTGGCGCTTCGTCCGCGAATCGCCTCATCCATTGACGATCCAAGACAGCAATGACCATACGCTCCGAACGCTGTTTGCGCGGTATCTGCGTATTCCAGACCTGAACACACCTTCAGGCACAAACCGCACTTATTGCACGCTCCGGAAACCACCGGCAAAGCGTCCTCATCAAAGCTGATCGCGCTACAGGGACATACTCCTCCGCAAACACCGCAGCGATGACACAACCCGTCACGGACCACACTGCTGATGTTGGAATAATCAGAAACGGGACTAACATTATTATCTGATGACATTATTAAGACACCCTTTGTCTCTGCACTTCAGCGGGAGTTCCAAAGGCAACCGACATTTCAGGAATGGATTTTTTAACAAGGGAATGTGCGCCGATCACCGCCCCCTTCCCTATGGAAACACTGTCCAGCACCGTCACCCTTGCGCCGATCCATGCGCCGTCTCCTATGCTGACACCATCTCCTTTTTCCACACCTTGCGAAAGAACACAGATTTCTTTGCCCTTAAAACAATGATTACCGCCCGCGCATAAATAGGTATAAGCGCCTATCAGCACTTCCTTGCCAACCGACAGTCTGCTGTCTGTCCCCAGCAGGCAATTGGCTCCTATATCGGATCCGTTTCCAATATCGAGTACTGCATTCCGGGCGCGTACAATCGTATTGCGGGATATGACAACATCATCACCGATTTTTATTTCAGCATTTTCGCCGCGCGCGTCCAGCACACAGTCATCGCCGATCATTACGTTATCGCCGATGAAAACTCTGGGGCCCCCGCGAATGACAACATTGCGGCCGATAGTCACATTGCGGCCAAGCCCGCCAAGAAGAAATCCATAGAACACTCTTCTCAGCACAATTCCCAACCCACCGAACACGCCGGAGAAAAATAGCATGATCAGCTCATAACAAATCAAACCGCCTATTGACGGCTTTCCGACGGCCAGCATCGCGTATTTCTTGAGGCCGGAACACGATTCGTCTCTGACTATCTCCCTGATTTCAACATTTTCGTCTTTTGAGTTCATAACAAATTTCCATTCACTGTTTCGGGTCCTGAAACATATCGCTACCGTCATTGACTGCACTTGCTTTTAACTGAATTTTCGCACTTTTATCTTCACCCCAATATACCAAGCCACCCAGAATGGAAACAAGCAGGCTTTTCAGTCTGGTTAACAACGCGGCTGACAGGGCAACAGGACCGGGAATCCCCAATAATGAAAAGAATACAACAAAACTGCCCTCCCACAGGCCTAGTTGATTGGGTGTAATCGGAACCAGTGAAACTATTATAATAAGAGGGGCAACAACTATCATATCTACAACGCCAACTGAATAGTTAAGCGTCAGGCAGGCGTAGTACAAATTCAGACCGGTCAAAATATGGTATAAAAATGACAGCCCCAAAACCTGCACGAGCACCGCTTTGTTGTCATTGAAACTGCACATGGCTTCATGAATATTACGGCATTTGTCATGAACACGCGCAAACCGGGCGGGCAGTACGGCAAGAACTTTTTCAAGAATGGATTTCGAGAAAACCGCCATGACCGCGGCGCCGGCCAGCACTGAAACTACAAGAAAGAAGAGCCTCAGCTTGCCATTCGCAAGCACCGGATGCCCAATCAGCACGATGACAAGAGTAAGAAGAATTAAAGTGAAAAAACCGGTAATACGTTCCATGAAAATGGACAGATATGAATCGCGTTTATTCTCTAGCTGGCGCGCCAGAAAAAAACCGCGAACCAGATCCCCGCCTATCATTCCCGGCAGAAAATTATTAAAGAAATATCCCAGCATGTACAGCAGTGACAGGCGCCACATGGAAACTTTCAAACCTTTGGTTCTGAGCAGTAACTGCCACTTCAAACAGCTGACAAGTATTAAGGCCGCTGATATCAGAATTAAAATCAGAAAATAAAACATATCAATGGAAACAAGCGTGGACGACACTTTCTGAAGATCTACAGATTTAAAAACGACATACAAAAAGAAAATGCTGATCGCCAGCTTGAGAAAGAAAATACGCTTTCTGTGTCCCGTGCTCATTGAACAAGTTCCCGCACATGGAATAAAGGGCTCAACCCGCAAGGATGAGCCCTTTTCCCTGTTACTCGCCATACACGCTAATGTCTTATAATTACAAAATAATTCTAACAGCTATTCATATCGTCTGCCGGGATTGGAAATATACCACGGCTGACGTGTACCATCCTTGAAAATCAGCACCAGATAAACCGGTCCCGGCCCGTAATACGCGCCCCACCACGGAAAACGTACTATGACTCTTGTATCAAGCAGTTTGGTGAAAGTACCGGCATCAGATGCGCGCCAACGCACATTTTCACCCGCCGGATCAGAAGAAACCACCAACTTGGATAATTCACCTCTTCTCCAAGCACCAGTATAACGGCTAGACAGAAGACAAACCAGCCTTGACCCGGAATGACTCACCGGTTTCCACAAAGTCCCATCACCAAACGGAGGATATTTTATAGGAAGATAAGATGGGCCTGTTTCTGTTGTGGTTATTCCTATTGGAATTGTATTCCTGTAACCAAGACTCCGGGTGACAAATCCATCTGAACTCTGCATGATAAACCATGAACCCGGCGCCTGACCCAAATTGCCGCTAGCATCATAACAGCCATAGTCATCATTGCCGTCACCGTCAAAATCCCCAACTACCGGCACTGTGTTCCTGTAGCCAAGACTCCGGGTGACAA
>JBFZFB010000115.1:0-21209 GCA_041306605.1 Lentisphaerota bacterium
AGGAATTATAACACACTTATTTCGGGCTTTGGAGCCAAATCGGCTCCTTATGCCCGAATTTCTTCCATAGTAACTCGCTGATCTTCAATGTGTTACCGACGGTGGGACAGGCTCTAATTAAGGATGCCGAGATCATCTGATAAGGAGTGGCCGTTTTCGATGCAAACAAGACAAAAAAATTCCGGCAGCGCACGGCTGACAATTCTTACAAGCATTCTGATGGTACTTGTGCTGGGATCAGCCGCCTTTATCGCTCTGCATGCTCCTGAATGGACAAATTCTTCTTTAAGTGAAAAAATAAAATTATGGACATCCGCAAAAAAAGATAACCCGCCCGGCGAAAACGGCTTCTACTTTGATTGGGACCCTTTTTCAGGATTTCCACGCGATGACATGGTGACAAACGAACCCGCAAGCGCCAATGTGCCGGCCTTGAAAGGTACAAACGGCGGCTCTTTACTGCCGATGCCTGGCAAAACATCAAACACCACCGCGCGGTCCGGCGTTCATCCGGCAACAACAAACGCGACCGCACGAAAAGCCGACCAGTCGAAACCTTCCGTCAAAACTCCGCAAGCAAAAAAAGCCGCCGGCGCGCCACCACGGACAACTAAGAACCGCAACGTCAGAATGCCTCCTGATGTCGCCGCGATGATGGATAAAATCGAGCAAATGGCATGGAGTCCGGCAACCGAAAGAATATTACTGGACACTATAAATACATGGGCCGCGACAGATATGCCTGAAGCACTTGAATTCGCCCTTAATCTCGACCGGCGCGTTACCCGATTTGCGGCTGTCGGAAACATACTGAACACATGGTCAAAAAAATTTCCTGAAGATGCTTTAAATTGGGCTGTAACAATGTCTGAAGTTGATTCAGATTTTGAAAGATACATCCGCCCCATGTTCAGCCAGCTGGCCGGTACAAACATTCGGGATGCCATGAATAATATATGGTCCATGCCTTCCGACAGCATGAAAAAGTCAGCCCTGGAAATAGTTGCTTCAAAACTAATCATTATAGGGAAGGAGCAGGATCTTTTTGACCTGTACAGCTCCATGCCAAGCGGCACGGACAGGGATATACTGACCAATATAATAATACAACAACTCGGTCGCCATCAGCCTGAAGGGCTTCTGCAATGGATTTCCTCTTTTGAAGATACAACTTTACGGAACAGCGCGATTGACACACTTGTTTCAGCTTGGGCATCAGATCAACCAGCGGCGGCGGCAAAATTGGCCGCATCTCTGCCGGAAGACTCGTTCCGCGCCAAACAAATCGCTAAAATCACAGATAACTGGGTGCGTGAAGACCCGGTGGAAACCGCCAACTGGCTGTTGAGCCTCTTCCCGCCGTCCCCGCAGACGGACGCAGCTGTTGGCGTTTTTGTTAAAGCCGTCATGAAAAACAATCCTGATGCCGCCTTATCATGGGCCAGAGCCGTGACCGAACCCAAACAGCGTTGGAAACTTATTGATGAAGTCTCAACTCAGTGGATGAAAAAGGACCCTAACGGATTAATGGATTATATTCTCAATACCGATCTGCCGCAGGATACACAGGATCATCTTTTACAGATGTTCAACGATCTTGAATAATCTCTCATCAAACGCTTGATTTCACCACACCCAGCAATTTTTCAATTTTTGCAATAAGTTTTTTGGGCTCAACCGGTTTGTCCACAAACTCACTCACTGGCATATATGATTCATCGATATCCTTGCTGGTAAATTTTCCCGGAAATTTTCCATCCCTGTTCACACTCGAAAGCATGATAATGGGAACATTTTTTATGTCGTCATGATGGCGAATCGCGCGCGCCATTTTAAAACCGGCGCCATCATCATCCGGAAACATCACATCCAGCACAATAATTTCGGGATTAAATTGACGCACATTTTCCACAAGATTTTTGTCGTCATACTGAGAAGCCACCTCATACCCGTTTTTTTCCAGAGTGGCAGTCAGCGCGAAAACCATATCAACGTCATCATCTATAATATACACTTTTTTCATCGCATGACCTCCTTTAATCAATGTACATCGTCACTTTTTACATGCCTTTTTGCGAGGGGACCGTCGGCTTTTTGCGCGCCGCAAAACTGTCTCCACTGACGGGAACATCTTCACCGTCCTCTCGAGAATGCCCAGACAATACGCGATCGTCAAGCCGTAGTTTGTGATCGGAACGCCGGCTTCGCGGCATTTTAATATCCGGGACAGAACATGCTTCCTGTTGAAAATGCAGGCGCCGCAGTGTATTACCAAATCGTACTCCTTCAGGTTTTCAGGAAAATCACTGCCGCTTACCACTTTAAACTCCAGCGCTCCGCCCGCTTTGCGGTTGAGCCACTTCGGTATCTTCACGCGCCCGATATCATCGCCTATCGGATGATGCGTGCATGCTTCGGCTATCAGCACTTTCCCGCCCGGCCTCAGCTTTCCTATAGCGAGCGCGCCTTCCACAAATGTCACCAGATCCCCTTTGTAACGTGCAAAAAGAATCGAAAAGGAAGTGAGCGGTATGCCTGCAGGAGTTTCTGCCGCTACTTCTTCAAGCGCCTGCGAATCCGTTACAACAAGCACCGGCTTTCTGCTCAGGCTTTTCAACATGATCTTTAATTCACTTTCCTTGACCACCACCGCACAGCATTCATTATCAAGCAGATCACGTATAGCCTGAACCTGCGGCAGAATGATACGGCCCTTGGGCGCTTCAAGATCTATCGGCACAACAAGAACAACAACATCCCCCCTCTTTACGAGATCGCCTATTATCGCGGGTGAATTTAAATAATCTTCAGGCAAAATCTCTATTAACTTTTCCTTGAATTCAACTATGCCTGATTGCTTTGTGGCTATTGTCTGAATGTACGGAATCTTCTCTGCGTCCAGCTTGGCCAGCAGAGAGGGAGCAGGCCCGGCAATATCTATTTTATTAAACACAACTATAACCGGCATTTTTCTGGCTTTCAGATCATCCAGCAGCTTCTGCTCAAAATCATCCCATTTGTCAGCTTCAACAACCAGCACGGCAATTTCAGCGCGGTCAAGAGTTTTTAAAGTCTTGTCCACACGCTTTCCACCCAGATCCCCAACATCATCAAGCCCGGCCGTATCTATCAGAACAACAGGCCCTATCGGCAAAAGCTCCATCGGCTTTTCAACAGGATCCGTCGTAGTGCCGGCCACTTCTGAAACAATCGCCACCTGCTGACCTGTCAAAGCGTTGAGAAACGACGATTTGCCCGCGTTCCTGCGGCCGTATATTCCTATATGAAGTCTCATCCCTTTTGGTGTTTTATCCATAAACCTCCACCCCTTTCTTGCGTGCCACGGCATGAGGAGAATCGCCCCATTCGCCAACACCTATTGTTTCTCCAATACTTTTCACTCTGCGAGTCAGGCATTCGCCGCACTCATCGGGCGTATCGCTAACGCACGGCTTGCCGGGATACAGCTCATAATCCTGACGGTATTTTCCGGGCGTTATGTTCGGCATTATCACATTGGCGCCAGCCTTCAAGCCCATCTCGCGCCCGTACGGATTCAAAGCCTGCAGGGCTGTCGTTGAGGCAATATTTATGCCGGGCATCAACAACCGGCATAACGCTATCATTCTTAAAGTCATATTAAACCGCGCTTCAGGCGTATAATCATCAACCCGGGCCGCAAGCGGCGTGCCATGATGCGGAATATAGGGACCCATGCCAAGCATATCAATATCCATCGCCTTGAAAAACATAATGTCGCCGGCAAGACTTTGCGCCGATTGAAACGGAAGCCCTATCATCACTCCCGTGCCAACCTGATAACCGGTCTTTCTCAAAATTTTAAGACAATTCAAACGCGATTCAAACTCCTGTCCTCCCGGATGAATCGTCTTAAAAAATTCTTTTTCAGAAGTTTCTATCCGGAGCAGATATCTGTGCGCGCCTGCATCGAACCACCGCCGGTAAACAGCCTCATCCTGCTCACCAAGCGATAATGTCACCCCCAGTTTACCGTTCGACCGGAGCTTGATCTCTCTCACAACATTTTCAATGAAACCGGCAAACTCATCATCGCGCCTTTCGCCTGCCTGCAAAACCACAGAACCATAACACTTGCGCCACGCCCACAACGCCGCCTCTATAACCTCTTCCTCTGTCATCACAAAACGGTTCACTGATTTATTGCCGCGCCTGATTCCGCAATAATAACAATCCTGCTCGCAGATATTGCTTATCTCTATCAATCCCCTGAGATACACAACCTTGCCGACATTTTTCTCCTTAATCATGTAAGCGTCACGAAACAGGCATTTCGTATATTCAGGATCGTCAAGGCTCAACAGTTCAGCCAGATCCGGTGCCGTTACGGAATCCGGCAAGCTTTTAATTTTACTCAATATATCGCGCCACATATATTCCACCTCTAGAAATAAATATCACGCTCATCCGATTTTCTTATTTTTTCCAGACCGTCGGCTATTTTGCGCTTAACTCCGGGATCGTCAATCCCGGCCAGTTCCCTTTCGATTACATCACGTCCGGTCTTTCTGGTTTCCGGCAACGCGTAATCTTCGAGATATTCATCGAGCGTCAAAAGAGCATTGGGCGTGCAAAAATCCTTTATAAAACCGGGTACTGCGAATTCCATGAACTGCTCACCTGTTCTGCCCCTGCGGTAGCATGACGTGCAAAAGCTCGGAATGTAATTATTCTGGAGCAACTCACGTATGATTTCATCCATAGGCCGCAAATCTCCAATTTGAAATTGCTCCTTATTCGCCTGCTGCTGGCCGCCCATCGTGTAGCCGGTCAGCTCTATGCGGGTCCCCGCGTCTATCTGCGATACACCGAACGCCATTACCTCACGGCGTATTTCAGGAGTTTCACGCGCGGTTAAAATCATTCCGGTATAAGGCACTGATAACCGCAAAATCGCCACGAGTTTTTTAAAATCGGAATCACTCACAAGATAACGGCTGTCCAGTTCAACTCCATGCGCGGGACGCAGACGCGGAAAACTTATTGTGTGCGGACCGCACCCGAATCGTTCCATCAGAAACCGGGCATGCGCTACAAGCCCCAGAACTTCAAAGCGCCAGTCGTAAAGCCCGAACAAAGCGCCGATACCGACATCGTCGCAACCGGCCTCATAAGCACGGGTTAATCCGTGCAAACGGTAAAGATAATCACCTTTGTGCGTCTGAACGGGATGTACTTTTGAATAAGTAGGCCTGTGATAAGTTTCCTGAAAAATCTGATACGTCCCGATTCCCGCTTTTTTTACAATTTTGTAACCGTCATGGTCCATCGGAGCCGCATTAATATTAACCCTGCGTATCTCACCTCTGCCGCTCTTTATGGAATAAACAAGCTCCACAGTACGCGCTATAAATTCAGGCGTATAATTAGGGTGTTCGCCATAAACCAGAATCAACCGTTTGTGTCCGGCGTTTTCCAGCGCGGTCACCTGACTGCGCAGTTCATCATCCGTCAGCGTCTTGCGCACCATCGTTCTTAAACTTTTGCGGAACGCGCAGTAATTACAGTCGTTAATGCAGTGATTCCCGATATAAAGTGGAGCAAAAATCACAATCCGGTTCCCGTAAACTGTTTCTTTCAGCTTCCTTGCCGCGCTAAGAATCTCTTCCACAAGCGGCTCGGACCTGGCGGCAACCAGAACAGCGCATTCTTCAATCGTCAAAGGCTGTTTCGAAAGACTTTTGGAAAGGACTTCTCGTATTCTCGAAGCGTCCTCTTTGGTCCCGTCAATTATGGACGTTATGAGATCCGCGTCTATAAAATCAAGATATTTGGAATTATCATTCCCGCTCATAACGACACCCCCTGTCAAACATACTGGCCTATATTTTAAGCATTACCTTGAACACAGTCCCTTCGCCCGGCTTGCTGTCCACCTCTATTTTGCCATCATAAAGGTCCACAATGCGTTTAAGAATAGACAGACCAAGCCCGCTCCCCATGATACTTCGCGTCTTATCGTTTTTAATTCTTACGAATTCCTTGAAAAGCTTGCCCGTCTCTTCTTTGGTCATACCTATTCCGGTATCGGCAACGGTTATCGCCGCAAAACCATCAGCCTGTTCTATACAAACATCCACTTTGCCGTTGTCCTTGTTGTATTTGACGGCATTCGTGAGCAGGTTGTTGAGCATCATATCAATCTCACCTCTGTCGGCCTGAGCCATGATCAGGGATGCGGGTGACTTTATATTCAACGCTATGCTTCTCTGTCCGGCTTCAGCCTTCACCGTATCCACAGCCTGTTTCGCCGCCTCCACAACATCAACAGGTTCAAGAGCGCGTTTCTTTTCACCCGACTCCAGCCGCGTCATGTCAAGCAGGTCTGAAATAAGTTTTCTCATCTGGTCGATACGAACCAGACTGCGTTCTATTGTTTCATCATAGTCGGATACTGAAGTTCCGAGCGTGTTATCACGCAGTAGATAAAGGTAACCAGCCACCGCGTTGATCGGCGCTTTCAGTTCATGACCGAGCACCCGGATAAATTCAAAGCGAACGCGCTTGCGTTCAGCTTCCAGCTTGCGCGTGTGTCTGGCAAGCATGATGTGAATCACCGCTTTTTTGATGGTGTGCTTAAGATCAGCCGGCGTGAACGGTTTGGGCAGGAAGTCATACGCGCCTCTTTTGGTCGCCGCGATTGCCGTTTCAATTGAAGCATAAGCTGTAATCATGATCGTCAACGTATCCGGCGAAAACGTGATAATTTGGTTCAAAACATCAAGCCCGCTCATGCCGGGAAGTTTGTAGTCAAGCAGAAGAATGTCCGGCGAATTTTTTCTGATCGCTTCAACAGCTTCTTCACCCGTTCCGGCCGTACTGGTAACAAAATCAATGTCCTCATTGATATCAGGAACATTTACCGAAAAACCTTCCAGCGCCCGGCTGATTCCGGAAAGCATGCCGGATTCATCATCAACCGCCAATATTTTCAGTGTAGTCACGTTCACTCCTTTAATAATTTTTTAGTCCAATCATTGTTTTCACAACCGGCATCACGCCTCTATTCATCTTCCTTCCTTGGCATTTCGACAAAAAAGACTGTTCCGGTTGGACCAGTGCCTGGATCATCGTTCGATTCCACTTTAATATTGCCTCTGTGCATTTTGATTATGCCGTAAGAAATCGCCAAGCCCAGCCCGCTTCCGCTTCCAATCTGTTTTGTCGTAAAAAACGGTTCGAAAATTTTATTTCTGTATTCGAGCGGAATACCTGTACCATTGTCGGAAAAAGATATTGTCACCCTGTTGTCGGTATCTGACGTTACAATCTTCAGCTTGCCGCCCGCCGGCATTGCCGCATAAGCATTGCTGACCAAATTAACAAAAACCTGCAGAACCTGATCGGCATCTATCTCCGCAACCGGATTTTTCATATTGTTTTCTATTTCAAGGGCGATATTTTCAGGCTTAACAACCAGTTTGCAACTGCGCTCTACAACATTTCTGATGTCAACCGGCTCCCGTAAGACCTTGTGCTGCCGCGCGAAATGAAGCAGGCCGGCGACAATTTTCCTGCAGCGGTCCGCCTGCTCGGCTATCATTATCGCGTCTCCGCGCAGTTTTGATTTCTCATCCAGCTGGTCCAGCAGAAGATGGGCGTACATCAGCACTATGCCGAGCGGATTATTGACTTCATGCGCTATACCGGCGGCAAGCTGACCCATACTGGCAAGACGCTCTGACTGCATCAAAGCATCCTGCATCGCCGCAAGATCCTGATTTGAATGCGCCAGCTGATCAATTGTTATATTGAGCTTGTCTATCGTGTACGGCAGACACATCTCGCTTTCCGCGAAACCTTCATAAATTGCTATCGCGTGCTCACGGCATGTGTCGTAACCGCACGCTCCGCAATTCAACTCATCATCAGGCGAAATCTTGCCCATGCGCTGCATCAGCGCCACAATGTCATTATCACCCGGCGGTTTCCTGCGCTGATCACGGTTTGAATAACGGCGCGAAAGATCAACATCATCAAACGAACTGATGTCGTATTCTTTCTTTGAATACTCACGGCTTGTCAACGCCTGCTTCGCGTATTCAGCCACATTTGTCCGGCGCTTGAAAATAGTCGTCTTACTGCTCATACCTGCGCCATTAATACAGCCGTTGCACGCCAGCACTTCCAGCAGTTGGGTCTTTAAATCTCCGGACGCGAATTCTTCAATCGCCACTGCAAAGTTCTTGCCTTCAGTGCTTACCACCCTGTTTTCAAGCAGATTCTCGCTGATCCGGGCTGTCTGCAGCATACCGCCCGGTATCGGGAACAACATGCCGGTATGACTGCAAGGCGGATCAAAATCAGAAGACTCAGCATCCTCCAGCCGTATTTTGCTTTCATTGAACATTTCACGCAATTCGGCAAAAGTCAGAACCGCATCTATCTCGCGGTTAAGTTTAACATCCATGCTTTCCGATTTCTTGGCGACACACGGTCCTATAAATACCACATGGATATTTTTACCGTGCAGCTTTTTCAATACCCGCGCGGTGGCAATCATCGGCGAAGCAATGGGTGCAAGATTTTTTATAAGTGAAGGAAAATATTTCTCCACATAAGCCACCACCGCCGGACACGTGGTAGCTATATAAGGCTTCCCGCTGTCATCTATAAGCTTACGGTAACGGTCTGCCACCATATCAGCGCCGAACGCCACCTCATTGACCCACTTGAAACCCAGTTTCCTCAACATGCCGGCAAGCATGCCCGGACTGAAATCCGTGAATTCCGCCGGGAAACTCGGCGCCAGAATGGCGGCAACCGGCGCGGAATCCTTCAACAGCTTGCGGACCTGCGGAATGGAATCCGCAACCTGTTTGGCTTTCTGCGAACAAATACGAACACAGTTCCCGCAACCGATACATCGTTCATGTATTACACGCGCCTGTCCTTCAACAATCCTGATGGCTTTCGCCGGACATTCCCGCACACATGTATAACACATGCGGCAACGTTCGGGGACCGTATGTACCACCCCTGATATATCTATTGAAGTTTCCATGACGCTGCATAAGCCAATTTAAATTCCCGGTTCAATTTTCAGACGTGTTCCGTTTTTTCTTTCAAAAGATTGCTTACTTCCAATCTCAATTGTTCAGACCTTACAGGCTTGGTCATTACTTTATTGACCTTGAGCCATGACCGCGCATCAGGCGACATCAAGTCGAAAGAAAGGCCTGTGGCAGAAGTAACTGCCGTCAACAAAATAGCCGGTGTTCCGGGATATATAGTCTGCAGGTGATGAGCAAATGTAAAACCGGAATCCTTTTCATTCATCATCAAGTCCAATATCGCGAGATCCGGCTTGACGGATAACAAAACTTCTACAGCCTCTTTTTCATCCGCGGCTTTGAATATTTCATACCCTTCCGCAGTCAACACCAAAGACATTTGATCTATAATGTCCGGATCATCATCCACCAACAGAATCTTTTTCTTTGTTTTCATTTCATTTCCTCTTTATGAATATATATCAAACTTTATCTTTAACTACCGCACCACAATTATCTCTTTCATAATAATGCGTATGAAGAAGGTGATGACTGATTTCACCAAGCGGCTTTCCGAGAAATTCAGCATAAAGCCTCTTCACCCATTCATTGTTATGACTGACTCGCAGTTTTTCATCATGATCTATCTTGTAAAGAGATTTCATGCGGGACTGAACCGCCTCGATATCAGCATTCAATGGCTGTCCACCGCCATTGATACAACCGCCGGGACATGTCATGATTTCAATAAACTGCAGGTCCTTGCGGCCGGCTTTAATTTGATCCAATAATTTTCTGGCATTACCGAGACCGCTTACCACGGCGGCGCCCAGCTCCAAGCCGTCAATAGACACATGCAGTTCTTTGGCTCCGGTTAAACCGCGCAGTTGTTTAATTTCAAGCGCCGGTAATTCCTTGTTCGTCAGGAGATAATGAGCCGAACGTATGGCGGCCTCCATAACGCCTCCGGACGCCCCGAAGATCTTGCCAGCAGTGGACCTCTCGCCGAACGGGGTGTCCGCAGTGTCGGATTCTATGGACTCCATGTCTATGCCGAACATACGGATCAACTGCCCCAGTTCGCGTGTTGTCAACACGTAATCAACATCCTGCATATGGTTCTGAGACATTTCCGGCCGTGAACATTCAAATTTCTTTGCCGTACACGGCATGATCGAAACGCTGACAATATTGGCCGGATCAATTTTCTCGCGCTTGGCAAAGAAGCTCTTTATCAGCGCTCCCATCATCTGCTGAGGACTCTTGCATGTTGAAACGTTCGGCAGAAGGTCCGGATAGAACTGCTCCACAAATTTAATCCATCCGGGCGAACAACTTGTCAACATCGGCAAAGCGCCGCCTGTCTTTATCCGGTGCACCAATTCACTTCCTTCCTCCATGATGGTAAGGTCCGCCGAAAATGATGTGTCAAACACACGGTCAAATCCGATGCGCCGCAATGCCGCCACCATTTTTCCGTCAATATCGGTTCCCGCTTTTATGCCGAATTCCTCGGCGAGTGAAACTGAAACCGCCGGAGCATGCTGAACAACAACCATCTTGCCGGGATTTTCCAGCGCTGCGATAACTTCGCTCACATACGACCGTTCGGTTAATGCACCTGTTGGACAAGCCAGCACACATTGCCCGCAATTTACGCATGTTGACACGTTCAACCCGCCGTCAAAGGCCGTGCCAATAAACGCCGTACTGCCGCGCCCCACAAAATCTATGGCGCTCACACCCTGAATTTCTTCGCATACCCTGACGCACCGGCCGCAGAGAATGCATTTGTTAGGATCACGAGCAATAGAAGGGCTGGACACATCCAGCTCCTTTCTGGCCTTTTTAACGCCATGCACGCGCTGGGAAACCCCCAGATCAAGAGCTAATTTCTGCAGGTCACACTTGCCGGTCCGGTTGCAATAGAGACAATCATCCGGATGCTGACTCAGCAACAGCGAAACAATCATCTTTCTCGCTTCAAGAACCCTGGCGCTGTTAGTTTTTATCTTCATGCCATTCGCCACAGGATATGAACAGGAAGGCACCAGATTGGCTGAACCTTCCAGTTCAACAACACACAAACGGCACGCCCCTGATGGAGGCAATCCCTCCATATGACATAATGTTGGTATATGGATTCCCTCCCTTTTTAATGCGGTAAGAATCATTTCCCCGTCATCAGCTTTAATAGTTCTGCCATTGGCTTCAAATGTAATCATTACGTTACCTCTATATTTCGTTTATAATTAAACCTATTGACGTGCAGTAAACTCCAGATCGCAACGCAGGCACCGCCTTGCCTCGCAAACCGCAGCCTCCTCACTTATGCATAATTCCACCTCTTTAAAATTACCAACACGTGATGCGGCAGGCATACTCGGCGAAGCAACACGCTTGACAACTTTCTCTCCTTCCTGCTCCGGTATTTCCGCCGGCTCAATATACGTGCCCGGCAGAACAGGTGTTTTGATTGTCCTCAATATTTTTCCGGACACATACCGGTGGATCTTGTCGGCAGCTTTCTTGCCCGCCGCAACCGCGTCTATTACAGTACTCGGACCACTGGCAACATCTCCGCCGCCGAAAACACCGGGCCGGCCTGTCTCAAAGGTGTCCTTGTCAACAGCCAGAGTCTTCCAGTCTGTAAGAGTAAGTCCTTTAAGCGCATCCGTTTCCGGCTGTTCGCTTATGGCCACAATAAGCGTGTCAATATCCGCATCAAATTCAGATCCCTCTAGCGATACAGCCGCTCTTCTCCCCGATGAATCCGGTTCTCCCAGTTTGTTCCTGATAAAACGGACTCCCTTGAGTTTTCCTCCTTCGATACGGAGTGAAACAGGCGACACAAGCTCTTCTATCTTTATGCCTTCCTCAAGCCCGGCATGTATCTCCTCCTCATACGCGGGCATCTCCGCACGGCTCCGGCGGTAGAATATCGTTACCGACTTCACGCCCTTCTGCCGAAGCGCAACACGCGCGGCGTCCATGGCGGAATTACCGCCGCCGATAATACCAACACGGCCGGATGCCAACCCCTTCTTCGCTATGTTGTAAGACTTCAGAAATTCTATGCCGGAGATAATTCCCTCTGCCGTTTCGCCGGCCAGAGAAAGCTTCCTGCTTGCATGAGAACCCGTCGCCACATAGACCGCTTTGAAACCTTCTTTCAGCAGACCGTCAATTGTAATGTCCTTGCCAAGCGCTGTATTACAGATAAGTTTCACATTACCATTCAGTAGCATGGAAATCTCTTTTTCCAGAATATCCCTCGGAAGCCTATATTCAGGTATCGCGCAAGTGAGCATTCCGCCGGGTTTCGAGTCACGCTCAAACAGCGTAACCTTGTAACCCATTGAAGAAAGATAATGCGCCGCGGTCAGTCCCGACGGCCCCGCGCCTATAACAGCAACCTTTGCCGCCTTCGCCTCCGCAGGAACAACTGCGGCAGACACCGAAGCCGGATCAACATGATCCACTACAAAGCGCTTCAGATTGCGAATCGCAATGGGATCACCACCTGTAGCCCCGGCACGGCACGCCTGCTCGCATGGATGATTGCAAATGCGCGCGCAAACCGATGGAAACGGATTGGCGCGGCGGATAACACGGTATGCGTCCTCATATTCCCCGCGGGCAATGTGGGCCACATAACGCCACGTCTCAGTTCCAACAGGACACCCTTTCTGACACGACACACCTATCAGCTCACTGCAGGCTCCTGCCGGACACATCCTGTCGAATACGTGTGCTTCATATTCATCACGGAACCACCGCAACGTGCTGAGCACCGGATTCGGCGCCGTCTGCCCCAGACCGCAGAGACTGGTTTCCTTGATAATCTGCGCCAGCTTCTGAAGACGCATCACACCTTGAAACCGGAACAGCGCGTCTGAACCGTCCTCTTTACGCCGCGGACGTGTAATCGCGCGCAATATCTCCAGCATCTCGTTTGTGCCTTCCCTGCACGGAATGCACTTGCCACAGCTTTCCTTCTGTATGAATTCCATGAAGAATTTCGCAAAGTCCACCATGCATGTGGATTCATCGGCAACCACTAATCCGCCGGACCCCATAATGGCCCCAAACTTCTTCAACGCTTCATAATCGGTCTCTATATCGAGATGAGCAACAGGAATACAGCCGCCCGACGGCCCTCCAATCTGGACCGCTTTGCACTTTTTATTGTTTGGTATTCCGCCGCCAATGTCAAAAACCACTTCACGCAGGGTGGTACCCATTGGAACTTCAACCAGACCTGTACGGCAAACCATTCCAGAGATAGCAAACACCTTCGTTCCTTTACTGCCGCTTGTTCCCATGGCCGCAAACCATTCGGCGCCATTTTCAACAATCGAAGCAAGGTTTGCCAGTGTCTCAACGTTGTTGATGACAGTCGGCTTCTCAAACAATCCCTTTATAGCAGGGAAGGGAGGACGGGGACGTGGCATGCCGCGTTTGCCTTCTATGCTGTTAATAAGCGCCGTTTCTTCGCCGCACACAAAGGCACCCGCGCCCACTTTTAATGCGATATTCAGATCATTGCCACTGCCGAGAATGTTAGGCCCTATGAATCCGTAAGAGCGGGCCTGTTCTATCGCATGCGTCAGATGCTTGATGGCCAGAGGATACTCAGCTCTTATATATATGTAAGCTTTTGTGGCTCCTATCGCGTAGGCCGCCAGAATAATACCCTCCAGCAAACGATGAGGATCACTTTCACATACCGCCCGGTCCATGAACGCTCCGGGATCGCCCTCATCAGCATTACAAATCAAATACTTCTGACTCGCGCTCGCCTCAAGGGCAAACCGCCACTTTTTCCCCGTCGGGAACCCGCCGCCACCGCGACCGCGAAGTCCACTGATCTCGATCATCGAACAAAGTTCCTCACGTGTCATTTTGTTCAACGCCTTGATCATTGCGGAATATCCGCCAAACGCAATGTACTCATCAATACTGCGCGGATCAATTATACCGGCATTGATCAGAACAACCCTTTTCTGCTTAATCAAAAACGGGTGTTCATCCATATACCGGACATCTTTCCACTCTTTAAGGGTCTCACTGCGAAATTGCCCCAATACCAGATCCTCGGGTATGGTTTTATCCACCAGCATTGACTTCAGCAAACCGGTGACATTGTCCGCTGTGATATCGCCAAAACTGACCCTCGTCCTGCCGGGAAGCTGAATATCAACTATCGGCTCCATCGAGCACAATCCAACGCACCCGACCTCAACAATATCCACATCCATCTTCTTACTGGTCAGATACCCGCGCATGGCATCCAGTGTTTTCTGCGCGCCGGCTCCCAGCCCGCAGGTGCCTGTGCCAATAAAAATAACAGGCTTGGAAGGATTCTCTCTGCGCAAATCAGACAGCAGAGCAGATACTTTCTCAGGACCTGCCTTTACAGCATTCTTGATAACTCCACTCTGTATACTCGAGAGGAGTTTTTCAGATGGTTCATTATGCTTTTGCCAACATTGACTCATGGATTTACTTTGTTTCATTCTGAAGTTCCTTCTCTCTGCATTGTCCTATGATTTTCATCAGTCGTTTTGGTGTGATCTGGGCGTGAAACTCCCCGTTAAGATTGATTACCGGAGCCAACCCGCAAGCGCCCATACAGGCAACCGTCTCCAAGCTGTACATTTTATTACGCGATGTCTCCCCCGGCTTTATCCCCAGTTGATCAATCAGCATCTTTAAAATATGCCCCGATCCTTTCACGTGACAGGCCGTCCCCCTGCAGACGGTAAAATGAAACCTGCCTCTTGGCTGGAATCTAAACTGATTATAAAAAGTGGCCACTCCATAGATTTTACTGGCCGGCAATTTCAAATGCCTGCCTATTTTCAATATCGATTCCTTTGAAAGATACCCCTCCGCATCCTGCGTCTCCTGCAGAACTGGAATCAAGGCATCCCTGCCCGCGCCAACCCTCTTTTCAAGAATTGACTCTACTGTTTTCTTTTCGCTCACGTTTTATCCCTCCCCCTTTTTTTACAATTTAAATCCTTCTCAATCTGCCGCGCCATAAAAGCAACTTTTTCAAGAGCCATGCCCATGTCCATGTTCTCCACAACAACACCCGCCGGAACCTGAAGCGATACGGGAACAAAATTCAAAATGCCCCTAATCCCGGCATTCACCAGCTCGTCCGTCACACTCTGCGCACTGCCTGCCGGAACAGCAAGAATAGCAACCTTAATGCTCTCCCTCGGAATGATAACCCCCATTTCATCCGAACTGTAACAGCGGCAACCGTTAATAACCCGGCCAAACTTATCAGGATCAATATCAAAAGAAGCAACAATCCGGAGATCCTGATGATGCGCCGCAAAAAACGGCATCAACGCCCTTCCAAGATTGCCAACACCAAATAACGCCACCTTCTCTCCGCCGGGATTATCCAAGAGCTCACTTATCTTTTGAGACAACCCGCTAATCTCATATCCCGTCTTTGAATTTCCGGAAAATCCTAGCAACATCAAATCACGCCTCACCTGCGTCGCCGTGCTTCCTATCCTCTCCGCCAGATCATGCGAATAAACATTCTTCCGCCCATGCTTTTTCAGATCACACAACAACCGCCTGTACTGACTGATCCGCTCTATAGTTCTTTCAGGTATGTTCATTTTTAATGACTATCTGTATTTTCTGTAACACTAACCCCTAGAGATCCCTTTTAGGCTGTGAATAATTTCACGATAAGAGTAGTAAAATAGCCATATCGGGTCAATATCTATTTTAATTATTTTTAAAATCACGCAAAAAGCCTTTAAAACAGGCCATTTTACGTGGCGCTTTGCACTTGCACCCCCACGCTATTCGGCATAGATCACAGCACTAATCAGGCGTAATGTGTTACCGGAGAATCAGTCAAAGATAACACAAACTGGTTTCGGCACGCTGATTTGATGAAGAAATTGCAAGCGGCCTGTCTCCGCGTCAACCCTGAAAACAACAACCGAATCACTGTCCTGATTGGCAACCAGAAGATAAGAACCGCCCGGATCAAAAACCATATGACGCGGCACCTTGCCACGCGTGGACTCATGTCCAATCAGCCGGAGTTTACCGCCCGCTTCATCCACGGCAAATATCACAACACTGTCATGCCCGCGGTTTGAACCATACACATACCTGCCGTTCGGATGAACACAAACTTCGGCACATGTATTACTCCCCTTGTATCCATCCGGAAGAGTGGAAAGCGTCTGACGATGAGTCATCACCCCCGTTTCAACTGCATAGGAAAAAAATGCCATTGTCGAATCCAGCTCATTTATCACATATACAAACCGGCCGGAGGGATGAAAATCAAGATGGCGCGGCCCGGCGCCCGGTGCAAGCACAGCTTCACTGTGCTCAACCAGCTTTCCATTCGGTAAGTCCCATTTGTAAATAAAAACCTTCCCGGCTCCCAGATCACAGCTCAGCGCAAAGCGATTGTCAGCAGTAACAGAAATAAAATGAGCGCGCGGCATGGATTCAGGATTCTCCCCTTTCTGCTGTACGCATTGCGAGACGGCGCCAATACGGCCGCCTGCCTCCAGCGGATAAACAGCAACTGTCCCGCTTAAATAATTAGCCGCAAAAAGAAATCTTTCCGACCGGTCCAGCGACAAATGACAGGGGACACTTCCATGAGAAGGCTGGTGATTCAAAAAAGTCAGCGAACCGGATACCGGCTCGATTGCAAACGCGCTGACGGCGCCGCCGGGGTTCCCTTGAAATTCGGATGTCTCGTTTACAGCATACAGAAAACGCCCTGATTTTGACAGCGCCAGAAACGACGGATTTGCTCCCGCTTTAAATTTACTTCTGTATGTCAATGTTCCACCGACGGAATCAAAGTCATAAAGAAAAATACCATCCGCGCCGGATTCCGCGTATGTGCCAATGTAAAGCCGCAGGAATTTCTGATTTCTTTTATTAGCCATTCCAACCACAACTCCATAACTGGAAACAAACATTCCTATTGCTGAAAGGCTATATACTATTTGGCTCCGTTCCAATACTAAATTACAGAACCGTAATAATTGCCCGCCGGAAATAAAGCGCCCCGGCGGTTTTACCCCAAACCCATGCCCGACTTGACTTTCATGCTTCAGGAAATCAGCGCTGATTGCTAATCTATCTCTTTTTCCAGCTTGTTTTCCTGCCATAAAAAATCATATCCTCATCGCACGGCTGAAAGAAAGTATCATAACGGTTCATCACAATTGAGCGGAGAATATACAATGACAAGTCGCGACAGGGTGCTGGCGGCATTCAAACACGAAGAACCGGATATGGTTCCGCGATGGTGCGGAGCCAGCAATGAATTCTGGACAAAAGCCAAAACCTCTCTTCACATGACCGACGAAGAACTACGTCAGCGGTTTGGCGATGATTTCCGCCGCGTTTACGCTTCATACCGGTATACGGAAAAACCCTTACAGCCCGGCGCTACATACCGCACTATATTCGGAATAGAACGCACCGGGTATGGATACGGACAACCATGCACCCACCCGCTGGCTTCGGCAACCATCAAAGAACTGCACGCCTACCCGTGGCCCGATCCGTCCTGCGTTGACGTGTCAAATATTCATAATGATGCCGCCGCATGGCACCAGCAATACGCCATACTCGGCGGCGACTGGTCGCCTTTCTGGCACGATGCTATCGACATGGTCGGCATGGAAAACCTATATTTCAAAATGTACGATGAACCGGAATTCGTAGACGCTCTGCTGAACCATATCGTCGAATTTTACGAAGCCTCCAGCCGCAAGATATTCGATGCCGCCGGCAAGCTCATTGATATTTTCTTCATTGGCAACGATTTCGGCTCTCAAACCGGGCCCCTTATGGGCGTGGAACAGTTCAAGCGCTTCATGCTTCCGCAACTGCGGCGGCTGATCAATCTGGGGCATGATTACGGATTACTGGTTCAACTCCACTGCTGTGGCGGTTTTGAGCCTCTGCTTCCGTCCATGATCGAAGCCGGCCTCGACGCTGTTCACGCCATTCAGCCATGTTGCCACGGAATGGAACTTGCATCGCTCAAACAGCGATATGGCAAAAAAATTGTATTCAACGGCGCCATAGATTCCCATCACGTGCTCATTGAAGGAAAATCGCCTGACCTTGTCCGGCTGCAGACACGCGACGTTTTGCGGATCATGGCACCCGGCGGCGGTTATGTCGCCGGCGCCAGTCATGATTCAATTCTTGAAGAAACTCCTGTCGAAAATGTGCTTGCCATGTTCGACGCCATCAATGAATTCGGCGCGTATCCGATAAAGTGCAACCGGCATGAACCATTCTGAACAGAACAACTCAAAACAATCTCCCGCTCTGCGGACTTCCATAGCCGTGCTGATAGGGCTTTTCTCCTGCCTCATAATCTGGATCGGCTCAATTTTCACATGTAATCTGATCGGCGGACCGTTGTTATCGGATGATTATCTGCCTATAAGCGCTCTGATGCTTTCCCTGCTTCTTGCTTTATGCATCAATCCATTATTGGGCACATTCCACGCCAGTTGGAAACTGAACACGCGACAAATGACAATCATACTCGGCATGATGCTGGTAGGCAGTTTCCTGTCCGGACAGGGGCTCATGAAAACGCTTCCACATTCACTCGCCGGAATATGCATTAGGGCCAGCACCGAACAGAAAACAGCCGAACTGTATCAGAATTCCGGTCTGAAATCATGCCTGTTCCCGGACAAACTTGTTTACAATGAAGACGTCATAGTGTCTGACCGTGCTGTTGCCGGATTGCTGTCCGGCGAATCAATTCCGTGGAAAGCATGGATCAAACCTCTGTTTTCATGGCTGCCGTTATTCGCTTTTTACGGCATGATGATGATTGGACTGGCGCGCATTGTAACCCCGCAGTGGCGGGACAACGAACGAATTTCTTTCCCTCTTCTGGAAATCTACCGCCCCCTCGTTCAAACCCCGGAAGGAGACAGCCTGTTCACGCCCATTTTCAGGTTGAAAAAATTCTGGGGTGCCGCAGGCGCTGTTTTTCTTCTCCATTTTTTTACCGGCGCGCAGCAATACTGGCCCGGATCAGTGCCCGCCATTCCGTTAGAATGGAATCTTTCACGCTGTTTCACGGATGAGTTCTGGCTTAACTCACCATGGTATTTCAATAGTTCCAAAATCTATTTCACTTATGTTGGCATAGCTTTTTTTCTTACAACAAGAATCAGCTTTTCCATATGGTTTACAATGATCGGATACGGCATTTATCAGACAATACATACAACTTATTTTCCACCTTATGTATGGGATACTGTTAATGATCACCGGTCCGGTGTGGTGCTTGTTCTGGTTGTCGTCATACTCTGGCTCGGCCGCGCGCGCTGGAAAGAAATCGCCTGTTCTCTCATCAAATTCAAAGGCACCGGAAAAGACAGGCAGAATTGCATAGCAGGCTGGATGTTCCTGTCGGGCATGCTGAGCATGGCCGCATGGTTCTTCTGGGCTGGAACCAGTCCGGGCTGGGCACTCCTATTTGTATGTACCAGTTTTATCGTGTGTCTGCTGATCAGCCGCGTAGTTGCCGAAACCGGACTGCCGTTCCTGCGCATATTCGACTGGGACCCGTTGAGCATCATGAAGATCACATTTGCCCCCTTCGCTGGAACAGCAACGGTTTTTCTGGCGGCAATAGCAACCTCACTTTATCATTTCGGCAGTAGAATCAGCGGTACAGCCATGGCAACAGAAGTGTTCGCGCTCGAGAATCCGTCGTCAAATGAACGCACACGCCACTTCAATTCCATCCTGATAGCAACCATAATCATCGGAACTATAGTCGTCGGATCCACTCTGGTCTATTTAGGCTACCGTTTTGAAACCAATATATTCGGAGAAGGCCACCCGTTCACTAGTGTGTCAAAATCTTTTGACCACGTAATCAGCTCCGCAACCGCGTGGCAGCAGCAGGGAGTAATTGAAAAAACTTCTTACAACAGAATCGGACACATCGCGCTGGGCGCCGGAATCGCCGGTATTTTGATGTGGCTCTGCATGAACTTCCCTGCATGGCCCCTGCATCCCGTCGGATTCCTGATGCTCCTTTCCTATTACGGAGAAGTTATATGGGCCAGCGTGTGCTTGGGCTGGCTCCTCAAAACATTGATCGTCCGCTACGGCGGATCCAGAATGTACACCGCTTCAAAACCGTTTTTCCTCGGACTGATCTTCGGCGAGCTAATAGCCACAATGTTCTGGTTTCTCCTGCCTCTCACAGTAAGCCTTCTCACTGGTCAACCGTACAACCCTATTTCCATCAGGCCATGAAAAAATCATCAAAGGATTGACAATGAAATTTTCAATAATCATCCCCGCCCGGAATGAGGCCGAACATATCGGAACCTGTCTGGCGTCAATTCATGACGCGTCCCGGCATTACCCGGAATCTGTCGAGGCCATCGTTGTTGCCAACCGCTGCACAGACTCAACCGAAGATATTGCCCGGAAAAACGGCGCGCGCGTTGTACATGATGACAGCAGAAACCTCGCCAAAATCAGAAATTCTGGCGCCCGTCTCTCAACAGGAAATATAATTGTCACGATAGACGCCGACAGCAGAATGTCACCCAACATGCTCGAAGAAATAGACAAAGCATTGAGCACCGGCAAATATATCGGCGGTGGCGTACCCATCTATCCGGAACGGTTGTCTCCCGGTATTTTTCTGACAGGACTGCTGATATTCAGTCTTCTGCCCGGCCTCTCCGCCGGTTTATTCTGGTGTTATAAAAATGATTTCATGGCAATAAACGGCTTTAATGAAAATATCGTCATCGGAGAAGACGTTGATTTCGCTAAGCGCCTCAAGGCACACGGCAAACTGCACGGTAAACACTTCGGAACGTTGTGGCGCACTCATATTATAACTTCGTGCCGCAAATTCGACTCTTTCGGCGACTGGTTTCTAATAAAAAAACCACGGGCCCTTTGGAAAGCACTCCACGGAATAGATACTGGCTTGAGCAACAAAATCTTCTACGACTATCAGCAATAACCCTTCGGAAGGCATTGGGGTCAGCCCTTAAAACAAGCAATAAATGGTTGACGGGCGGAGGGTGAAAGTTGTAAATTGCGGGTATGGCAAGGAATCTAAGAGTTGAGTATCCGGGAGCGATCTATCAT
>JBFZFB010000116.1:0-5088 GCA_041306605.1 Lentisphaerota bacterium
CTCGCGCCCGGCGATTGTTCGCCGTCCCTGAGCGTTGTATCAAATATGATGACACGGCGGTTTTCTTTTTCTGTGCTCATTGCTTTTTAACCCGTTTTTCCTCTTCTGCGCTGTCAGTGACTTTTATCACATCTATCAGTTTGTTAAGTTGTTTTGTGACCTGCTCAAGCACACGGTCGTCACCCGGTACGGTCATTACTATACATGACACATGAGGATCTTCCGGAGTCGGATCGACATGCAGATGTTCTATATTAAAGCCTCGTCCGGATATGAGGCCTACAACCCGGGCGAGAACACCCGGCTTATTTTCCACAACAGCTGTTATAACATGTTTCATATTCAAAAGGATTGTTTAAAGTTATTTATTCCCAGTCAAGAAACTCTTTCAGAAAAAAACATTACGTCATGTTGTGCACCATGTCCAGCAATGAAGCGCCGGGCGGTACCATAGGGTAAAGATTTTCATCCGGTTTGACCATGCATTCCACCACTACAGGAGCCTTGGTATCAAAAGCTTTCCGCAGTGCCGGTATAACATCTTTTTTGGATTCCACACGAATTCCCACCGCGCCATGAGCTTCCGCCATCTTCACGAAATCAGGTAAATACACATGTTTGCCGGCCGGCTTGATTTTCTCGTTAGCCGGGCGCCCGTTCTGGCTGAGTACTGTTGCTGAATGTTCTCTTTCGTAAAACATATCCTGCCACTGGCGTACCATACCCAGCCGCATATTGTTCAAGATCACTACATTTATGGGCAGATCATGCTCGACTGCCACCACAAGTTCCTGAAAGTTCATCTGGGTGCTTCCGTCACCGCCTATATCCACAACTATTCTGTCTCTGACTCCTGCCTGCGCGCCGATGGCGGCCGGAAGGCCGTAGCCCATTGTGCCGAGACCGCCGGACGACAGGAAAGTGCGCGGTTTTGTATATTTAAAGAAGTGCGCCGCCCACATCTGGTGCTGGCCTACTTCTGTGGTGATTATTGCTTCACCCCGTGTCAGTTCATATATCTGCTCAATTACATATTGAGGCAGAAGATCTGATGAGGAACGGTCATAATCCAAAGGGCGTTCCTTTTGCCATTCAACTATCTGCTTCAGCCATTCTTTATGCTCCGCGGGTTCAACCTTTTTCAGAAGCTCTTTCAGCACATCCTTTACATGGCCCACAACAGGAATGTCAGTTTTAACATTTTTCCCTATGGCGGACGGATCTATATCTATGTGCGCTTTTATGGCGTTTTTGGCGAACAGCGAGGCTTTGCCTGTCACACGGTCGTCAAAACGCGCGCCAACCGAAATAAGCAGATCACAATGGCTCACCGCGTTGTTGGCCGCGAATGTGCCGTGCATGCCCAGCATTCTGAGAGCCAGCGGATCAGTTTCAGGGAAGCCGCCGATTCCCATCAGTGTGGTGGTTACAGGGATTTGGGCCTTGTGCGCAAGTTCAGTCAGTTCTGCTGACGCGTCACCGGCAATTATTCCACCGCCTGCATAAATAACCGGTTTTTGAGCCTTATTTATCGCCTTGGCAAGTCTCGATATCTGACCCGGATGCCCTTTTATTGTAGGGTGGTATCCTCTTATGTCTATACTTTCAGGTATCAGTGCAAATGTTGTAGCCTGTTGAATATCTTTGGGTATATCAACTAGCACCGGACCGGGCTTGCCGGTGCCGGCTATATGAAATGCCTCCGCTATTATGCGGGGCAGGTCGTCCACATTGTTAACCAGATAATTATGCTTGGTTACGGCGCGGGTTATGCCGGTGGTATCGGCTTCCTGAAAAGCATCATTGCCTATCATTGAAGAGGGAACTTGACCGCTTATGCAAACCATCGGTATGCCGTCCATGTAAGCCGTCGCCAGACCGGTCACGGCATTTGTGGCGCCCGGTCCGGATGTTACTATACAGCATCCGGTTCTTCCTGTCGCGCGCGCGTAGCCGTCCGCCATATGAGTGGCGCCCTGTTCATGACGCGCAAGTATAAATTCAAAAGGAGCGTGATAAAGCTTGGAGAAGAGATCCAGCACAGCTCCGCCCGGCAGGCCAAAGACGGTTGTGACACCCGCCTTTTCCAGACCTTCCATAACACATTCAGCACCGGTTTTCATAATACTCATACTCTCCTGATTTAAAAAGGAAGACAGAGCTTACATGATAGATATGGTTTTTATCAATCATTTTTATATTACATATCAAAAATCGAATTACTTCTTAGCCCCGACATCCGCCGTCGGGGGAGATCCGCCGAAGCCTTGGCGTAGCATTCTGACCCTCTTTAATTCTTTTTTCCGAAATCAACAGTTGCGGATTCTATATCTTACTGATACCATAATTTCACTTGGTTCGATGTTGGAATTGAAACAAAAGATGTTTTTTAAAAGATGAGAGCTTTTAGTACAATAATGCTGGTTGTGTTTCTGGCTGGTAGTGTTGCAGGAGAGGTGGTTCCGGATCCCGGTCTCACTCTTGCCGTTCCTGTTTCGAACGAATTAACTGTTGCAATCGTCAGCATTGCTGATTTTTCACCTTATGAAGTTATATTAAAGCGCAAACCGTTTGGTCAGCCGCCGGTGAATCCGGTCGCCGCCAGCGCGCAAGCTCCTAATCCGGCTCTTTCTTTCATAAGAGATTGGCGAATGTGCGCGATCAGTGAAGATGAGTCAGGTGTACGGGTCGGACTGATCAACATCAAGGATAATGCGAATTATTTTCTTTATGTCGGAGAAAGCGATGGTGGTGTGGAATTGGTATCGGCGGATTACGAAAAAGAGTCCGCGGTATTGCGGAGCGGGACAGAGACCGGCGAGTTGAACATGGGTAGCGGGGCGGGGGTGGGCGGCAGTGCCAACCCTGTTACGGCTACGACTGCGGCTTCAGATCAGGCTTCAGCAACGGCAACCCGCCGCATGTCGTATATAGAGCGGTTGCGAGAGAGGCGGAAGGCTGCCGAGGAAATGAAGCAGAAAGAGGAGGAAAAAAGGAAGGAAAAAGAGGAGAAAAAGTCCCCGGCTTCAGGGGAAGAGGTACAGAAACATTTGCAGGATTATAATATGGAATTAATCAGGGCGGGTGGTGATTTAGGGCCTCCTTTGCCAATACCGCTTACGCCAGAACAGGATGCCCAGCTGGTAAATGAGGGGGTTTTGCCTCCTGCTCAATAAAGCTTGTATTTTTTCCGGAATTATGGTTCAATTTATGTGGAGTAAAGATAGGGGAGCAGGTTGTAAAAAAAAGATTTTTTTTAGTTGACGTAACAGGGGGAAAAGAATATATTTATTGTAGATTAAAAGATGGATGTGCCTATGTATATAAATGGAGGCTCAAATATGAAAAATACAATGACATGGCTTTTGGCTGTTTGTTTGATTTTCACAGGAACGTTTGTAATGGCTGCTGACGTTCCCAGCGTGAACGCCGTCGGTTATCAGACGGTAAATGTTGCGCCAAAACTTAATATGATGTCGCTTAACTGGAATGGTATTGGTGGTACCAATAAAATATCAGTGCAGGAATTGATGGATATTAGTAATTTGAAAAAGGGTACAAGCCCCAGTACTGCCGACAACTTGATTTTATGGGATAAAAGTACACAGAAATATACCACATTATATCTTTATGATTGGGCCACTTCATACTGGGATGGTAAATGGGTCTCTGGTGGAAAAATAGCTACGAATATGATTAGCGTTGGAGATGGCATGTGGTTGAAAAATACATCCGGTAGTGATGTGACAATTCAGATAAGTGGTCAGGTTCCCAATGGATCAAATACGTTACATGTGTTTCCCGGAAATAGAAAAATTACAATGTTTGGTTCTGCTTATAGTGCAGACAGGGCGGTTAATGAGATGGGCTTAACAAATGGTGTAAAAGGGACAAGTCCTAGTACGGCCGACAACTTGATTTTATGGGATAAAAGTACACAGAAATATACCACATTATATCTTTATGATTGGGCCACTTCATACTGGGATGGGAAGTGGGTTACTGGCGGGAAAATATCTACAAATGTGTTGGGAATGGGTGAAGGTGCTTGGTATAAGCGTTTTACTGGGTCAGGTGATTTGAATTGGTATGAAAGTAGACCTTATAGTCTTGAATAAAGTTTTAAACTTAATTAGTGTAAACATGAATCAGAAAGGGATAGGCGCATGAAGAAAAAGTTGTTTGTAGCGGGAATGATGATTTTTATGCTTTTGAGCGCGAATGTAGGATATGGATCAACGGCTATCAACTGGGAAACACTTGGTGGTGTAACGGCTTATCTTTGGACTGATTCTGGCTTCACGACGAAAGTGACTGGGCATCAAACTGATCCGACAATTGGAGGATTCATCCAGCTACTTTATGTTGGGGCGAATGGATATGAGGGATTGGGTGACCAAGGAACGACAGGTGTTCTTGGTAATGATGAAGTAATTGCGACGGGACATGTTGGATTGGGTGTTGGCAAGCCTGGTAACATGAATGGAACGTTTATTGTTACTGATAGTGCACATACCAAGCCGACTGGTTCGTTGTTTGCGATCAGGTTTTTCTCTGCACCGTCAGCGAATTATGGTTCCGGTTATATTCCTGCATCCGGCAACTATGGTATTGCAAATAACGGTGGCGGGTATTATGCGAGTACAATCAGTGAGTTTGATGATTTTACGATCAGTGTCAATCTGTGGGCTGATACTCCGGTTACTGTTCCTGAACCTTGCGCGTTGTTGCTCGGTCTTGTCGGTATGGGCGTAGTGGCGCTCAAGAGAAAGAGATCAAAGAAGGCTTAATACCCATATAACATGAATTTTAGAAAAGCCCCGCTCTCGCGGGGCTTTTTGTTTAGCGGTGTAATCCGGTCTTCCTTCGTGATGAAAAGCAACTCCTTTCCTCACCATGCAGTGTTTCAATAAATTACGGATCGAAGCAGGGTAAATATCTTCCTCCCGCCCAAATCAAAGAATCTCACCACGAAGTACACGGAGGCACGGAGAATCCAATCCCGGCTTTCTTTAAATCCAGATTGCCATGCAAATCAACATGTCAACCCGGATTTAAAGAAACATTGCATGTTCGAGGAGAGGAGAT
>JBFZFB010000117.1:0-8755 GCA_041306605.1 Lentisphaerota bacterium
TGTTTCTTAAACTGAAAACATGGTTTTATTTTATAGCATTACAATAGTTACAGGCATAAAGTATCAGGCATGATTCAAATTATGAAAGTATAGAAAAAGGGCACAGATATGACACGCACAACAATTGATATTTCGGGAATGTGGAGACTTCAGCCGGACCCGCGCAACGACGGCGAACGGCTCGAATTTATGAAACCTAACACGGACCACCGCCGATGGCCGCTGGTCCGTGTGCCCGGTTGTTTCGATTCCCAGAATGAAAACATGATCTTCTACGAAGGCAAGGCCTGGTATCTTACGACGTTCAAGAACCGGGACGGCTGGCGCGGCAAACGCGTGGTTCTCACGTTCCACGGCGCGAATTACCGCACAAAGGTGTGGCTCAACGGGCAGTTCCTCGGTGAGAACCAAGATCCGTTTCTTCCCTTTTCGTTTACGATCGATGCGCACCTCGTGAAAAAGGGACAGAACCTGCTGGCGGTCTGCGTGGACAACCAGTCTTACCCGGAGGATCTGCCGGGCAAGTACGTGGGCTGGCGCATTTTCGGAGGCATCCTCCGGGAAGTTACCATCACGGCAACGAGCCGGTCTTATATCGAATCAGTGCACGTCACCGCGGAACCAGACGGACATTTCAAGCTGGCCTACTCATTGCGCAACGAGGGACGCGACGGAATATCGGGGTCGCTGGTTGTTACGCTGTCCGACGCCGGCTCACGAAAACCCGGGCACGAAATCGGCAGGCACGAAATCTCCATGGAAGCCGGCGCCCGGGCCGAGGGTCTCGTCGAGGCAACGGTTCCCGGCGTGAAGGCGTGGACTCCGGAAACACCGAAACTCTACGTCGCGCATGTGGAATGGCGCACGCGAAACATCGTGCTGGACAGCGTGGATATCCGCTCCGGCTTCCGCAAGATCGAAACCCGCGGCACCGACCTCCTGCTGAACGGGAAGAAGATATTCCTCATGGGCTTCAACCGCCACGAGGATTCGCCCCGTACCGATGCGGCTTTCGACGCGGAAATTATGCGGCAGGACCTTAAGATGATGAAGGAGGCCGGCTGTAACTTCATCCGGCTCTGCCACTACCCTCATCACGAGGCTGAGATGGACCTGTGCGACGAGCTTGGCCTGCTGGCCAAGTGCGAGATTCCCATGTGGGGCGATTACTGGGGCGACGAAGTGTTCCGCAAGAATCATGCCGCCCGCTCGGAAGCGGCGGAGCGGCAGTTGCGCAAGATGATCGCGCGCGACCGCAATCATCCGTCGGTGATCATCTGGTCGGTCAGTAATGAGACGTGCGAGCAGGAGCCGGCCGTAACGGAGACTAATCGCCGGCTTGTCCGGCTTGCGAAGGAGCTGGATCCGAGCCGGCTTGCCACGCATGTGAGCAACCGCTGGCAGGGGCCCCATTCGCGCTGGTACGAAGACGACATCATCTGCTGTAACGGGTATCCCGCCATCTGGGGCCCAGCTGGCGGAGATCAGTCTTTCAGAGAGAAACTCAAAATTTCCGCAAAGGCATGGCGGGAAGAATGGCTGCCGTACATCCACAACGCGCATCCCGATCGTCCGATCCTGGTAACGGAATTCGGGTATGCCTCATTTACGGGCACGCACGACAACCGCTATAGCGAAACCTGGTACGCGGAACTGATGGCAGTGGATTTCCCGGCCATCGCGGAAAAAGATTATGTTTGCGGCGCCACGGTTTGGTGCTGGGCTGACCACGCGTGGCCGCCGAACAACTTATATGGCTTCGGTAACGCGCCGCTCAGTCCGTTCGGGGTGCTCACGCGCGGGCGCAAGCCCAAGGCGCCGTTCGCTGTATTGCGGAAAATGTTCCGGGCAAAGAGGAATGCCGACCGGAAGAGCAAAGAAATCTAAGCAGGAACCAAGTTTAAGATAGCAAACAGAATGTCTATAAACCCACATTTTGCGATTGGGCAATCGCGAAATGTGGGTTTATCTACTCCTCGTACCGCTCCTTACACCGCCACAAGCACGCCTTCTTTCAATTTGTAGACCCTGTCGCAGGATGATGCCACTTTTTCATTGTGCGTTACAAGAACCAGCGCGCGCTCTTTCTGCTTTGTAAGAGTAAACAGTGAATCCAGAACCAGACCGCCTGTCGCGTTGTCAAGATTGCCGGTCGGCTCATCAGCAAGAATCAATTGCGGATCATTTATCAGCGCGCGCGCCAATGCCACCCTCTGCTGTTCGCCGCCCGATAATTCCATTGGCCTGTGATTGGCCCTCTCCGCCAACCCGACCTGCCCGAGAAGCTGCATGCCCGTATTCTTCAAGCTGGAAAGCGAAGACAAAAAACTGCACCCTGCCATTGCCGGCAAAATCACGTTTTCCAGCACATCCATTTCTGGAAGCAGATGATACGATTGAAAAACAAACCCGATCCGTGTCGCTCGTATCCTCGTTCTGATGCCGTTCGCCATGGCATAAAAATCACGCCCGTCAACAGTAACGCGGCCTTTGTCCGGTCTGTCCAGCCCGCCGAGTATATGCAGAAGCGTCGTCTTGCCGGCTCCGCTCACACCGATAATGGCAACCGATTCTCCTTTATCCACCAGCAGAGACATTCCCTTAAGCACATTTACCGTGCTATGCGGCAACATGTATGTCTTGTGAATATTATCTGCTTCCAATAATGCCATAATCTTTTTACCTGTCCCTTTACTCCTGACGCAACGCCTCCACCGGATCAAGCCATACCGCCCGTGTTGCCGGTATAAGACTGATCAACGAACAAAACACCATAACGAATAATCCGATGCATGTGATATCAGTCCACGACCACGCCCATGGAATTTCACTCAATCCGTATATCTCTTTCGGGAACGCGTTGACATTTATGCTGGATAACCAGCCCGATATCCGGGCAAGATTGCGCAGTACAACCCACCCCAGGCCAATGCCCATGACTATCCCGGCAACGCATTGAATCCAGCCGTGCAGAATAAACGCCATCATTATTTTCCATGAAGGAACACCCAGCGCCTTGAGCAATCCTATCTCATTCGTTTTTTGATAGGTAATGACTATCAGCGTGTTTGTTACGCAGAAAATGGCAACAATGGTCAAAATGCCCAGCAGAGCGCCCATCAATCCTTTTTCATGGCTCAATGCCGCAAACATCATGCTGTCGGCTTCTTTCCATGTGACAACATCATATTGGGAGCCAAGCGCGTTCTGCACAATCTGAGCGTATGTTTCAAACTTGAACGGATCTTCTGTAATGACATATATCGCATGGGCCCCGCTCTCCATGCCCGCCAGATTACGCCCTGTATCAAGTGATGTTAATATGAAATCTGAATCATAATCGCGCATTCCCATATCGAACACTCCGGATACAACCAGCTCCTCCGGAAGCGTCATCTCATTCTCGCCCGGCATGCATGCCGAGGAATAAACAAGCGCCTTATCACCAACTTCCAGCCCCGCATGCGCCGCCAGGTCGCGGCCGATAACTGTCTTCTCTCCATCAAGATCAAAACTGCCGGCCACAATATTGTCGCCTATCCGGGAAACATTCCGCGCCCGTTCCGGCTCCACCCCCACCACAATAGGCGCAAGCGTCCGGTCTCCATTCTTCAACAAAGCGCGAACCTGAACAACTGCCGCACAGCCGGTAATGCCCTCCAGCTTTTCTATCCGCTTACACAAATTCTCTTCATCTTCCAGAGCGCCATAACGGCTCACTACCATTAGATGCGGTTTGAAGCTGAGAATTTTTTCACGCCACATGTTGTCAAAACCGGTCATAACGGAAAGAACAATGACAAGTATCGCCACTCCCAGCACAACGCCAAGAACGGAAATAAGCGTGACAACCGAAACAAACGAACGTCTCGGCTTTAAATATTTTGCCGCAAGAAATAAAGAAAAAGGAACCATCTAACGATCCAGCCTTTCTCCGGCTTTAATGTTACCCGCGCGGCTTCAACTGCGGAAAAAGTATGACATCCCGAATAGCGTCAATCCCAGCCAGAACCATTATCAGCCGGTCAATGCCAATGCCCATACCGCCGGCTGGCGGCATGCCATGCTCAAGAGCCAGCAGAAAATCCTCGTCTACTTTTGTTACCTCACTGCCGGCCTGATGAGTCAACCGTTCTCTCTGCGCCAGCGGATCATTCAATTCCGAGTACGCCGGAGCTATTTCCTGACCAGCCATAACCAGCTCAAAAACATCCACAACCGAGGGATCATCTTCACATGTCTTCGCCAGCGGAACAAGCCATGCCGGCAAACGCGTAACAAAAGTAGGCATAATCAGGCTTTTCTCAATCACCTTTTCGTATATCTCGTGTGTAATCAATCCCATTCCCCAGGCCGGATCAGTGGTAACCCCTTCCTTTTCCGCCCGGGCCCTGGCAATATCAGGCGAAAGCCCGAACCAGTCTTTCCCCATCTTTTCTTCCACAAGTTCACGATATGTGACTTCGCGCCATTCACCTGAAAGATCTATTTTGCCGCCGCCAACCTGCAGGGTTCCGAAAACCTTCTGCGCCGCATGCTTGATCAGGCCCTGCACAATCCTCTTCATGCCGTTAACATCCGTGTACGCCTCATAAATCTCCAGCATTGTGAATTCCGGATTGTGTGTTCGCGACAATCCTTCATTTCTGAAATTACGGTTTAATTCGAAAACCTTGTCGAACCCGCCGACCAGCAGACGCTTAAGATACAACTCCGGCGCGACGCGCAGATACATGTTTGTGCCAAGCGCCGCGTAGTGCGTAATAAACGGCTTTGCCGCCGCCCCGCCGGCCTGGGCCTGCATCATCGGAGTTTCCACTTCCTGAAAACCCAATCCGCACAAATAACTGCGTATTTCGCTTATACATTCAATACGCTTGTTGAAAATCTCGCGCGTTTCTGGATTTGTCGCCAGGTCCAGATACCTCTGTCTATAGCGAGTTTCAACATCTTTCAAGCCATGCCACTTTTCCGGCAGTGTCAAAAGAGCCTTTGACAACAATGCCCACTTCTCCACCTTAATCGTTTTTTCTTCTGTCTTTGTGACAAACAGAGTCCCCTCAACCCCGACATGATCGCCTATGTCCAACAGCCTGAACGCCGCGAACCCGTCATCGCCCAGCTCGCTCTTGTGAACGTAAATCTGGAACCGGTCGGATCCATCCCTGATATCCGCGAAAATGCTTTTTCCCATGTTCCGTAAAGTCATTAATCTGCCGGCCGCTTTCACCCTTTTGTCTGCTTCGAAACCGGCCCTTATATCCGCCAGCCGTCCGCTCCGTTCAAAAGCCTTTCCATACGGCTTGTAACCCTTTTCTTGCAGAGCTTTCATGTTGGCCAACCGCTGCTGTCTGTATTCGTTATTGTCTATTTCCATCATCTGCACCTTTTCTATTTTTACCGCTATATCCGCATTACGCGAATCAAGATACTGCGACAAATACCTGTAAATTGCACGAAAAAATCTCATGAAACTTTTTGACTTTTTCAGTCAATACAACTAAGCTTCTTTGTGCTTAAAACTTTAAGCAGAAATACTAATCAAAAACAAAAAGGGGATGATTTTATGAGAAGAAAATTGCGAATGGGGATGGTTGGCGGGGGGAAAGACGCCTTCATAGGAGCCGTTCATCGCATAGCGGCGCAAATGGATGGGAAAATAGAATTGGTATGTGGCGCTTTCAGCAGTACAAGGAAAAAATCCATACAAAGCGGTAAAGACCTGCTCCTGCCCGATGACCGCGTTTACGGCACATATCGCGAAATGTTCCGGAGAGAAGCCAAACTTCCCGAAACCGAACGCATGGATTTTGTCTCCATCGTAACACCCAACAACATGCACTATCCCGTGGCAATGGCCGCGCTTGATTCAGGATTTCATGTCGCGTGCGATAAACCAATGACGATTACATTAGACGAAGCAAAAAATCTCGCCCGGAAAATCAAACTGACCAACTGCCTCTTCTGCCTGACTCATAACTACACCGGCAATCCCATGGTAAAAGAAGCCCGCAGTCTTGTCGCAACCGGCAAAATGGGCAAAGTCCGGCGCGTTGTCGTGGAATATCCGCAGGGCTGGCTTGCAAACAGACTGGAAACATCCGGCCAAAAACAGGCGGCGTGGCGTACAGATCCCAAACGCGCCGGCGCAAGCTGCTGCATGGGTGATATAGGCACCCACTGCGCGAACCTTGCCGAATATATCACCGGATCCACAATCAGCGAACTCTGCTCTGAACTTAGCACCTTCGTTAAAGGCCGTATGCTCGACGACGACGGAAGCGTTCTGCTCCGGTTTGAAAACGGCGCGCACGGATTGCTTTGGGCCAGCCAGATAGCCGTAGGCCAGGAAAACAGCCTTAACATAAGAGTTTACTGCGAAAAAGGCGCCATCGAATGGCATCAGGAAGAACCCAATACCCTGCTGGTACGCTGGGTTGATAAACCAACCGAAATCCGCAGAACCGGCACATCGTTCGTCGGCCCTGAAGCCATCGCGCATACCCGCCTGCCGGCTGGTCATCCGGAAGGTTATCTCGAAGCTTTTGCCAATATTTACAAAAACTTTGCCGTAGCCCTTGCGGATGTTGTAATCAACAAAAAGAAAATCAAAGAATCTGATTACGACTACCCCAATGTCAACGACGGCATACGCGGAATGGCTTTTCTGGAAGCCGTTGTCAAAAGTTCAAAATCAAAAGATAAATGGATTACAATCTCTAACTAAACATAAATTAAGGAGCAGTTATGCCAAGATCTGTAACTCTATTCACGGGACAATTCGCGGATATACCACTTGAAAAACTTGCCCAAATGGCCGCCGGCTGGGGATATGACGGTTTGGAACTGGCGTGCTGGGGCGATCATGTTGACGTGACACGCGCGGCAAAAGATACGGCATACGCAAAAAGCCGCAAGGAGATCCTCGCCAAATACGGCCTCAAATGTTACGCCATCAGCAATCATCTGGCAGGACAGCTTGTATGCGATCCTAATGATGATGAACGCTCAGACGGATTCGCGCCTGCCTCCTGCAAAGGCAATGCTGAAGCAAAACGCAAATGGGCAATAGAGGAAATGAAAAAGACCGCGCGTGCCGCAAAAAATATCGGCGTGAAAGTGGTAAACGGCTTCACCGGCTCCTCGATCTGGCACATGATCTACAGCTTCCCGCCGGTTTCGGAAAAAACCATTGAAGAAGGATTCCAGCGCTTTGCAAAATTGTGGAACCCGATTCTAGACGTATTTGATCAGTGCGGCGTGAAGTTTGCTCTTGAAGTGCACCCCACGGAAATAGCTTTTGACATCGTCACCGCCAAACGGGCTCTAAAAGCAGTGAAAAACCGTAAGGCGTTCGGTTTTAATTTCGACCCCAGCCATCTGCATTGGCAGATGGTTGATCCCGTAAAGTTTCTGAAAACATTTTCAGACCGCATTTATCATGTGCATATGAAAGATGCCGCCATCACACTGGACGGAGAAAGCGGTATATTGTCTTCACACTTGAACTTCGGAACACCCGGCCGCGGATGGGACTTCCGTAGCCTGGGACGCGGCGGTATAAACTTCGAAGAGATAATCCGGACACTGAACGCTATGAATTACAACGGTCCGCTTTCCGTGGAATGGGAAGATGCCGCCATGAATCGCGAATTCGGCGCCGCCGAAGCCTGTAAGTTCGTCAAAAAAATAGACTTCCCGAAATCAGACCGGGTGTTTGACGAAGCTTTTGGCGAATAGTAGAAAATGTCAAAGGTTAAACTTTTCCACTCCGGAGCGGGTTGCGGGCAAAAACCATAATGCCTCCGCCCAACCCGGCACAATTTAATAACCACGCTATAATTTTTGCCGGCAGGGATCTACTGCCTACTATAAAAGATAGATAACAACGCTTGATATTTTGAAAGCCTGCCAGTTTAAGACATTTACACAACGAACGGGGTGTAAAGAAATGAATATGAGATGATATACCAAACGAATTTCTTTTCTTTGACATCCTAGCCATAAGCCCTAACGCTGATGGTGTTGACCCCCAATATGGAGCGGGAGACGGGGATCGAACCCGCGACGTTCAGCTTGGGAAGCTGACATTCTGCCACTGAATTACTCCCGCTTTTTCTAATTCGCTCTTATATTAGCAAAGTTTTTAAACTATGATCAACAGTTTTTGCTTGATCAAATACCCGTATAATGCTAGAATGCAAACTAGAAGGACGTATATTAGGACAAGAAAGGAGGCGGGCGAGTTATGAATGTTCATCCAGCTTCAGTTCTTGGACAATCTCTCCGGCAGTGGCGTAAAGAGAGTAGCTTGTCACTCAAGCACGTAGCAGGTGAAATAGGCGTCTCTTTATCCATCGTGAGCGGGTGGGAGGGGGGAAAAAGGTTTCCTTCAGGAATCAATATTGAACGTATAAGCAGTTATACTAGAATTCCTCTTCCCTGCTTGTTCTGCCGGAACTCCAGTGTTTGCCGAAATGCTGGTTATGTGCCGTGCACCTGATGTCCCGTAAAATAATATACGGGTATGTGCCGGCCATTTGACACATATGGCGGAGCTTCGTATCTATTTAGCCATCCGAAGAAAAAATTTTTAAATATTTAGACAGGATTTACAGGGATTGGATCCGTTAAATAGAGCCTGTCCCACCGTCGGTAACACATTGAAGATCAGCGAGTTACTATGGAAGAAATTCGGGCATAAGGAGCCGATTTGGCTCCAAAGCCCGAAATAAGTGTGTTATAATTCCTGAAA
>JBFZFB010000118.1:0-6925 GCA_041306605.1 Lentisphaerota bacterium
TTGAATACGCGTGTCCTGTAAAAGTTTGTGCGCAATGCTGCATCCGTTCTCAATGCACCAGGGCAAAAGTAACCGCACGAACAATAAAACGCCACTACAATCATGAAGCTGTAGAAGCCGGTTATTTCGCGCTCCTCGCTGAAAGCTGAACACCATAAATTCATACACCAATCCAGAAATGATCCTTAAAACACTTTTTCGACAGGCTCAACGTCAACCTCGAGGTTCGCCGAGCTTGCGAGGCGTAACCTCCGAGACTTCGTTGGGGCCTTTCGTTCTTCTCCGCTTGATGATCCATCCGATGGCTGCCCAGAGGACGAGTGATGGCAGGGCCACCACTGTGATCAACATGTCGAGTGCGACGACCAGCGGCTGCAAGAATGTTGCACCGCCCAGGTCTCCCGAAGGTGGCTGCGGGAACCATGTGTCGCCGTACCGAAAGAGAAGGAGTAGGAAGACTTGGACGCAACCGAGGATAAGGAATCCACGTGCGGGCGCGTGTATCGCCCGTCGCAAGCAGAATCCTGTCGCGAACTCGCCAGCGGCCAGGCCAGAGCCGACGACGTAGATCAGTTTGATGTATTCCTCTTGGCTCATGGCTTTCTGTTCATTGCCCCAACGTCCGGCCTCTCCGTTTGCGATCCCGCGTCTACGCGGGTGAGCAATACGAGAGCAGGCCGTTGTTGGCATTCTTCTATGTCCCTTTGCATTTGCTACACCATTGCCCCTGCTGCACTTTAGTGTACGGTTTTGAAAACGTGTGGCCGTTATGACACCGCCATAAGAGAGGGCTATGCGAGTTGATATAGATTTCGGAGAGACATGCGCCCCCTCTCCGCATTGCCAATGCTTTAGCGTCCCTTATTGTCAATCGTATGCCTCCCTTGCATTTGGGGCACCAACCGCCACGAATGACTGCATCTGGTCTGGCATTCCATTCGTGACCAGCAGCACATCGAATATGCACCTTCGTTCTGGCTGTCTTGTACGACCCAGACAGAATCATTCCTCCTCGATCCTTTATTACTTTGTCAAGGATCGCTCCTTGACTTTGCGAAACAGCCCTTGCCACCCTTGCTCTTCCGCACTGCGGACACCATTTGCCCATCAAGACATTCGCTGGTGTCATCCAAAACGTGTGGCCAGCAGCACAACGCCAGTGATGTTTATTGTGTGCTCCGCCACTTTCTGAAGACAACAATACGCCTTCTCGATCAATGGCCAGTGCCCTCAATGCTTGAATGGGTTTTCGTTGCAGTACAGCCTGCATTCTCTGTTTTTGTTTTGCACAAATGGGACACCACTGACTGTTGTGGACAATATTTACAGGTTGGGCTGTAAAGACGTGTCCAATACCACATTGGAATTCAAGATGGTGAAACATGCCTAGATAGTGCTTGGAAAGAACAGAACCGCCTCTTGCTTTGGCAATCTCCTCAATGTTTCGGAGTGGTTGTACTTGATACGCCTTCTGATAGTTCACATCTATCGTGGAAAACAACGCAAGCCGTTGCCGAACAGTGTCTATGGTCGTTTTGTCACTAAGATGATTTTCAATGTATTTCTTGATTTTGTCGTACGGCAGTGAAGTAGGCACCTCTGGAATCTCTATGAGCAGTACCCCGTGATCCCTGCATAATCGGCGTTTCTGTTCGTCGTCCAATTGCCTCAGTTGCAGATCTTGCTTATCTCGATGGAAATGCTTGGTATGGTGATAGTGTTGCCGACCTTGATGTTCAAACGCCAGGCAGAGTTCCTCCGCAAACCCATCGAGTTCCATTTGATTGCCTCGCTGATTCTTGAGCCATTTAGGCCTGCTTTTGGGAAACGGTTTTCCGAAGAGCTGTTCAAAATGCTCCCTTACAACTCTCTCGCCAATGCCCTCCGAACATGTTGGACACCAACTCCCATCTTGAATCTGGCCCAAAGGAGAATTCCATTCGTGTCCCGCCGCACATCGCCATCGCATGGGAGCCCTGTTGTTCACATATACTGAAGAAAGACACTTCCCGCCTCTGGATTCAGCGATCGTTGCACATATCTTCAGTCCATTGGGCAACTTCTGCTTTGCGGCAGAATCTGCCGTTCCGCACAACCGACACCATTGACCGTTCTTTACATTGTTCGGTTTCGCGGCCCAAACATGATTATTCTTGCACTGCCATCGCAGTTTAGTATGGGCATTAACATAGGTTTCAGAAAGACAACGTCCTCCCCTTGCTTCAGCAATCGCTTGGTATTCTTCGAGCGAGGATTTCGTTTTGGAAATGGCACACTGTGGACACCACCGGCCTGCGCGTATGCTGGAAGCTGGCGCTTCCCATCTGTGTCCGTGATTGCACTGCCAAACCAAGGGCGTGTAGGAATTCTTATACTCTTTCGACAGGAGTGTGCCGTCTCGTTCCTGGGCAACTTGACGAAGAGTATCTATGCTCAATTGTCTCATTCTGATGCCAACATATTGCCAGATATATGTACGTCTAGATAATATAGTTAATGTATACGCCTAAACTACTTTATATTTCTGCAAATGGTACTGTTCAACGTGGCTTTTGTCAATTGAGGAAACATTTACTCAAGAGCAGATTGATAAGTTCCGGCATGATTACTGTCTGCCGTTCTCGATAAATGATCAAATAAGATTGACGGATCAGCCCGCAACCGCACGGACTGCTTCCACGCACTTTTTCACTGCCGGAACGGGATTGTTAACATCTCCCTCATATTCAAGCGTAAGACCACCTTTAAAACCCATCTTGCTCAGCGCTGTAAACAAACCTTTTAAATCAAGATTACCAGTTCCAACCACAACATCCTCCGGCTTGCCCGCTTTATTGAAAATAAAATCTTTGATATGCAAACCATATAACCGCTCGGAAAAATTTTCCGCAACCTTTACAGGATCTTCACCGCTGTCCAGCATCCACGCGGTATCCAGCCATAACCCGACATTTCTGGATGATTTCTTGAACAGCTCTTCCAGCGCCCAGACCGCTCCCAGCTTGTGGCGCCGGCCATGATTGTGAATCGCTATCTTCTTTCCATATTCTTCGCACAGCTTTTCCACCACCGACAGGCCGTCCGGACCCAAGTCCGCACTGATAACCGGAAAGCCCGCCATCTTCGCAAACTCAAATATCTTACGCGCGCTCTTTTCATCAGAGCCGAACCCGTGAACACCGAACGCGCTGATTGTGATTCCGTTTTTCTTGTACAAATCTATCGCCTGCGCGCCGCCGTCCGGCAGAATAAGCGGATCCACATGAACACCGCACATCTCGATGTGGTCCACTCCGCATGTCTTTAACGCTTTGATTACGCCCTCGTCGCCCTTGATACCGCGAAAACACCAACTTTGAATGGCCAGCTTCTTACCGTATTCCGACATAACACCCTCCTATGATAAAAGTCTGATTCATTGTTATAATCAGCAAAGTGTGCCATTTATACCATGACGGTATCAAGATCTTTCAGCACACCCTCCGGCCCGAAAGCCATGTAAACACGCGTAAATCAATTGACCCCGCAAAAAGCTGTGTGTACAGTTTAATCCATATTTTGATTTAAGAAACTGTTTATCAAAAAAGTATCACAGGATAATTTATGAAAAATAATAATTTGAAATTATATCAGATGCCTGAATGTATCGCCCTGAACAAGCTCCCGGGAAAATCAACTTTCTTCCCGTACAACAGCGAGAAGTCCGCCCTGAAAAACAATCCGGAGTCGTCCCCTTTCTACCGTTCGCTAAACGGCCGGTGGCAGTTCCATCTGTTCCCGAACCCTGAAGCTGTTTCTGAAAAATGCCTGGAACCCGGATTTAAAAGTTCCAACTGGGATAAAATCAAAGTGCCCGGCAACTGGACCATGCAGGGTTATGACAAGCCGCATTACACAAATGTCGTGATGCCGTTCGCCGAACCGCCGCCTTTCACGCCTGAAAAAAATCCCACCGGCGTTTACAGAACCGTTTTCACCATGCCGGCCGGCTGGTCAAAACGCCGCGTAGTGATTCACTTCGATGGCGTGGAAAGCGTTCTCTATCTGTATGTTAACGGCATATTCGCCGGCTTGAGCAAGGGTTCACGCAATGCTGCGGCGTTTGATATCACCTCTTTCCTTAAAAAAGGCGCCAACCTGATCGCGTGCAAAGTAGTGCGCTTCAGTGATGCCAGTTTTGTTGAAGATCAGGATCACTGGTGGATGGCCGGCATATTTCGTGATGTATATCTTTATTCCACTGATTCCGCATATCTGGCTGATGTGTTCGTGCGCGGCGAGCCGGATGCTGATTTCAAAAACGCCACTGCGCGCGTGCTTATCAAAACCGGTTTCGTGCCCGGCAGGGAACGGGACTTGAAAGCGGAGCTCAAGCTCTTCGATAAAACCGGCAAAAGCGTTCTTAAACGGCCTGTTTCCGGCATAATCAAAAAAGAATATTCTTCTTCGCCTGTCGGCCACACTGCGCTGTTTGACATACCAGTCGCAAGCCCCGGACTATGGAGCGCCGAATCTCCCGAACTGTACCGGCTGGTTGTCACACTGAAAGACGACAAAAAACGCGTTTGCGAAATTACATCCTGCAGGTTCGGTTTCAGAAAAGTTGAACTCGCTCACCGCGCGTTCCTCGTAAATGGAAAGCCTGTAATGTTCAAAGGCGCGAACCGCCACGAACATGACGACACCGACGGCAAGGCGGTTTCCCGCGAAATGATGCTTAAGGATGTGCTCACGCTGAAACAGAACAACTTCAACGCGGTGCGCACTTCGCATTATCCCAGTCATCCCCATTTCTATGATCTGTGCGATGAATACGGTATCTACGTGTGGGACGAAGCCGACTTGGAGTCTCACGCATATTACCACGAGCTTACGCGCGATCCGCGCTACGCGTATGCCTTTCTCGACCGCGGCATCCGCATGGTGCTCCGCGATAAGAATCATCCCTGCGTGGTGGCATGGTCGCTCGGCAACGAAAGCGGCTACGGAGAAAACCACGCGGCAATGGCCGGCTGGATAAGGCATTATGATCCATCGCGTCTTGTTCATTATGAAGGGGCCACGCACGGTACACCATTTGAAAAGAACTGGTGGAACCGTGGGTTAAATAAGAATTCAGAGGCCACTGATATCTATTCCACCATGTATCCGCCTCTTGAATCCCTGATGGACTGGTATAAATCAACCGACACGCGTCCGTTTATCATGTGCGAATATTCACACGCAATGGGCAATAGTAACGGCAGTTTACATCAGTATTGGGAAATCATGGAATCGCATCCCGGATTTCAGGGCGGATTCGTCTGGGAATGGCTCGATCACGGTATAAAGAGAAAAGACAAAAAAGGCCGCCCGTACTGGGCTTACGGCGGGGATTTCGGCGATGAACCAAACGACAAGAATTTTATAACCGACGGCATTGTCTTTCCGGACCGCAACCCTCATCCCGGAATGCAGGAGTTTAAAAAAATCCAGAGTCCGATCAGCATCGAAGCCGCTGATATAAAAAACGGCCGGTTCAAACTGAAAAACAAAAATTATTTCACATCCCTCTCCTGGCTCAAGGGCCGGTATGAAATTCTTATTGATGGATCGGCTGTGAAAAAGGGCACCCTGCCCCGCGTTACCGCGGCGCCGCAATCAACACAGGACATCAGCGTGCCGTACAAAATTCCTTCCCTGCTTGAAGGACAATGCGCGCATATCAGTTTCTATTTCGAAACAAACCGCAAGATGCCGTGGTGCGATGTCAATCATCTCGTCGGTTGGCACCAGTTCGAACTGAAACCGGCTTCCATCAAAAAACTGCCGGCCTCGAAAAAAAAATTGTCGGAAAAATTCGATATCACGGATAATGCTTCCGCCTGCGTTATCAAACAACGGGATTTGAGCGTCCGGCTCGATAAGCGTTCCGGACGGATCACATCGCTCGCGGTTAAAAACCATTCTCTGCTTCTTGCCGGGCCGCGTCTGAACCTTTTCCGGGCCCCGGTTGATAACGACGGCATCAAGCTAATGCTGTATAATTGTCACGTGCTCTCGCGCTGGAAGAAGCAAGGCATTGACAAACTGCAGATGAAGCTTGTGTCTCTGAAAATGAAAGAAACCGGCGGTCTATACCGGATAGAAACCGTGCATGTCCCCTGTTTTGAAAACAGGAAACTGGATATCAAACACGTTACGCGCAATGAAATATCTGCGGACGGCTGTATAACCTGCAGAAACGAAATAACCATCGGCAAGGAGTATGAAGACCTGCCGCGCGTCGGCCTTGAGATGATCAGCGCCGCCGGATTTGAAAATCTGACCTATCTTGGCCGCGGTCCGCATGAAAATTACTGGGATCGCAAAACAAGCGCCATGATGGGACAATTTTCTTCAACTGTATCAGGCCAGTACACGCCTTATATCATGCCGCAGGAAAACGGCAATCACACGGACTGCCGCTGGGTAACGCTTGAAAACGCGCGCGGCAATGGTCTACTGCTGGTATTTGCCGCACCGCTTGAAGTCAATGCAACACATTATCCTGTTGATATGCTTTACAAAGCCCTGCATACCTTTGACTGCGAGCCATGCAAGGAAACTTACCTTTATATAGACTGGCATCAGCGCGGACTCGGCACAGCCACTTGCGGACCTGATGCGCGGCCTGAATTCCGCCTGAAGCCGGGCAAATATAAAATAGATTTCCGCATTATTCCTTATCAAAGAGGAACGATCATTCCCGGCTTGACCGCACTTACAGCACGGAAAAGCTTATAAAAAACATCAGTCCGCGATGTTATGTTTATTAGGCCCGACAGGCCCGACAGGGTCAGACCTAGAAACTAGAAATCTAAATCTTTAGCCGCCTTGTTTTGAAGGATTTTGAATTTCTTTGCCAAAGATGTATCTTCCTTTAGTCTTAAGCGCAGAGATTTCC
>JBFZFB010000119.1:0-4588 GCA_041306605.1 Lentisphaerota bacterium
AATGAGCAATAGAAAAATGATTGCGGGTGCTTTAGCGACTGCAATGATACTTGTAGTTTCGTTGCCAGTTTGCACAAGGTTGGAGACGGTGCGCCGGCTTGGGTTCTGCATGCCATCGGCAACATTTGTTGCGAGTTTACTTGGGATGCCATGCCTCGCCGAGCCTAGCAGTGGTGGATACATGATACCTATAATGCCTATGCCAATCCACGTGGTGCTGGAATGCAGTGCGATTCGTTATTTCTGTATTACAGTAGCGATATTGGTTGGATTATGTGTTGAGCGCCGCCGAATTGGCATGGTGTTGTTTATGTTGCCGTTGGCATACGTGGTAACATTGGTTGCCAACACAGCCCGGATTATTTGTGGATGGCAAGCGCAATGTCTAGCAGTAAATATTATGCCTGCAAAAAATCTTGGAGCTGTTCATATGAGTGTTGGTGCGGCTTGTTTTATCATTTTCCTGATCATTGTATACAGTCTGATGGAAAGGAGTCTTTCTCATGAACATTCGGAAATTGTTGCCTGATGAAATTCGTTCGCCTTGGTTGTTTATGGCGATACATGTTTTGCCTCAAATCGTGCTATCATTGATCCTGTGGCGGGCATGGGATCTTGTTTCTGCAGAGGTTGCCGCCACGGGTCGTGGTGCATACCTCACAGTGCTTGGAATGCAGATTGTCATTGTGCTTACTGCAATTATTGTCGGTGTCGTATTGATGCGACGTGCCGCCCTGATCAGGTGGCAGGTGGGTCTAGCGTTCATTGTTCTGAATATATTGTTCCTCTGGGCAGGGTTTGCTTTATGTAAGGATCTTGTGCCAAGAACCGTGGCAGAGTGGATGCTTTCGCCGATGCACTTAATATTCGCCTTTCTTTGTCTTGTGTGTCCAGCTCTGTTTTATGATTCGCTATGTGTGGTTGGCATTTCGCTGCCTATCTCTCTTGCGAAGGATCTTGGCGGCAGTGTTGCTATCCTAGTGCTTATACCAACCGGGTGGTACATTTTTGCCGTTATTTATAGCCGTTTCTATTCTATTGTGCATATACCTTTTGCTGTCGGAATGACAATCTTCATTGTTTGTACGGCGATGGTTGTATTTGTGTTCCTTCGCTTATTAATGTGGTTATACCGTGTAGCGCGTGGAACATTTATTCCAGCACTGTTAGGCGGACTAGTGTTGCCGCTATGTGGACTGGCTCTGAATGTGGCCATTCCATTTCCTGTCAATCTCCAGTACTGGCCGGTGTATGTATTGACCGTTGTCAATGGGATTGTGTTGCTTTTGCCTTTCAATATGATGCATCCGGTACGACAGTGGGTCTGGTTTGCGCGGATTGTAATGTATCCGTTCTCTCTCTACTTCTTTATCTTGTTTCTGCCATTTCTGCCGTTGTCGATTTTAGCCATGATTGCCGCCGGAGCAGGGTTTCTGATCCTGACGCCAGTATTTCTGTTTGTCGTTCACTCGCGTATGATCTTTGACGAAACCCGGATGCTGGCAAGATTTGTATCACGGGAAAAGATTTTGAAACTATTTATTGTTGCTATAGCGCTATTGCCAATGGGGTACGTTGTTCGGGCTACGATACACCGTACCGCGTTGATGCGTGCAGTGGAAGCTGTGTACACTCCGGATCTGGCGGTAGAACAGCCTGCAATAAGTCCGAGCGTTACTAAGGTTGCTCTTAAACGACTGCAAAGTATGAAGGATGGGCTCTATCTGCCATTCATGTCTGAAATTTATAATCGGATCGTGTTTAACGGCATGGTGTTGCCGGATTACAAGGTTAAGAGAATTTCCGAGGATATCTGTGGTGAGGATTTTTCTCAACGCCCGAATTTCCGTGGACGCTGGAGTGGTGGTGGTTTTTTTAATATCTTTTTAAATACACGCAGTCGATCCATGTCGTGGGCAAACACACGTCCCCCACCGCGCAATGTGGCTCTTAAGGATGTTCGGATTACGTCGATTGTAACCAATGGACCGCTAGTTGAGGTCAGAATTGAGTTGGAACTGCAAAACAGCAGTCAGGATATGGCTGAATATGTTGGAGAGATCAATGTGCCATCTTTGGTTGCTGTCAGTGGATTTGAGTTGGATATGAAAGGTGAGTGGGTGGAGGGCCGGGTTGCCGATCGTAAATCAGCATTGTGGCTGTATCACATGATTCGTGACTCAACCCGGCGTGATCCAGGTGTGCTGGTGTATACGGATCCACAGCATCTAAAACTCAGCGTTTTTCCATTTACACCATTAGAACTCCGGCGCTGTGCCATCAGGTTTGTGTTTCTGACGGGAATCACGGCGGAAATTGTTGTGGCAGACCAACGTTTTCAGTTGGGGGGATCAGAAGGAGTAGAGATGCCAATTGTACAAGTTGCTCTCAATGGTGGTGGTAAAGCTTTGTATGTACCGCGTGAACAGGCGGTCAGCATGCCGTCCGTTCAGAGAGCAGTCTGCGTACACTTCCTTCTGGATGTGTCTGCGAGTGCTGTTGAAGCTATGCCGTTGTACGCGAAACGCGTAGAGGAATTCTTTCAAAGGCATTTATGGGTGACCAATACTGCGGCTACCGCTGTTAATTTTGGATCTAAATCAATCTGCCCGGCTGGTACCTCGCCGGATAAACTGCGAGAAGAGGTAAGTAGGGCAATGTCTCAAATCAAAGCATGCGGAGGATATTCTCCTGACATGGCGGTACGTCGCATCCTGTTTAAGGAGCTGACAAGTTCAACTCCTTCTCCATGTGCGACATTATTTGTCTTTGTTTCGGCAAGTAACGCTGTTCCAGTTAATGGTATAAATGATTTTCTTGGAATGATGCCGGATGTAAGCGGAATAGATGTTGGTAAAACCGTTGAAACTCCGAGTGCGCATGTAGTACAGTTCAATGCTGGGAACTCATGGGCTTTGCTCTCTGCTGAATCTGGCGGTTGGGTGTTTAATAATGAAATCGCGGATAATAATATATCGTTCAAGGTGTTGGCCGGATCAAATGAAACCGTGATAACGCCAGGCTTACAAATATCAGTAGATTCTCGATGGGCAGCAGTAGCTGCTATTCGCAAATTGTCATTTTTACGCATCCTTTATCCATATAGGGCAGACATGTTGCGAGATGAAATATTAAGTATTGCAAAGAAAAGTGGAATACTGGCTCCTGAAACTGCTTATACGGTTGTTGAAACTTCTGCGCAGTGGAAAACTCTGGAAAGGGCCGAAAAAATGGCACTCGGTGCGCATTCAGCCTTGGAATTTGACGAGTTTCAAACTCCTGAACCAGAAGTTTGGATCATTCTTGCTGGATTTGCGGTCTGGCTTGTGGTGATGAGAGTTGTAGCTCGAAGGCACGTTGTCTAACCTGTATATTGCGTGATAACGCCAGGTGTGTTCATGCAAAATCCGGCTTGAAGTTTTTTATTCGCGCATGCCGAGATATTTTTCGACATCAAGAGGGTATTGTCGTTCCGCCAATCGGTAGTCAGAAGCAAAACGGCGAGCTGTTTCTGCAATAGTTTTCCAATTCAATACAGGGCGAGGAGGCAGGTGCATCATGGATCATGATCTCCGTAATTTCTCGACCAGGCGGTTTAATTCTTCTTCTGTTGGTTTGGTTCTTCGGATAGTTCGGAATAATACCGGCAGCATCTTTACTACTTCTTCTTCGCTCATTATATCTTGAGGCACAATTCCCCGATCAGCTGCTGCTGAATCAAAAAAACGGTACCATTCGTCGGATGCTTCTTTTATATCCAGTGCATTGGCATACCGTTCTAGAATGTTGCGGTCTTGCGGTGGTGGCCAAATGCCGCGCTCAAGCCGGCTGATATTGCCCGGGTCGGCATTTGCTCTCTTGCAGAATTCCCGTAAAGTAATACGTTTTTGTACTCTTATCTCTTTCAATAAAGGGCCAAATACAGCTGTGTTTGTTTTACTAGTCATGCCACCCTCCTTCTTTATTTCTGTTGTAAAGCTACTACAACTTTTATTGTAATGCAAATACAATAAAAAATGAGTAATAAGGTTTTTCCCGCTCCGGGGTGGTCTTCTTACTTCTTAATTTTGCCTTCTTGCCTGTGCCTTCAATTCTTCTTGTTTCGCCGGTATTTCAGCCATAAGATTATCAGGTAAATGGATAAAAATGGCCCTGTGAAATAATTCCGTGTTTTGCGATTTGATATCATAATGTCACGGGAAGAAGTCAAAATAATAAATGGTTAGCAGAAAGAGGAAGATCGAAAATGGCAAAGCTCGGAACAAAGAAGCGGCCGGCGATCGTGCATGTCGAAACAGAGGCACGTGCCGGCGAGATCATGCAGATTTGTCAGTCGCATGGCTGGCAGGTCATTATCGGAATCGAACCGGACAAGCCGGAGGATATCTCCGACGTGCGGACACTTATGAACCGGCCAGGTGCGATGCCCGCACCGACGGAGCGAGTCCGGCCCGTGAGCGGCAACGACTACTGCCCCTGCAAAAGTGGTTTAAAGTTCAAGAAGTGCTGCATGCTGAAGGAACCGGAATGAAACAGCTATCGAGATATAACCCTTTGTTCAGCGGCGCAACTCCCCGCCTTTCCTGTT
>JBFZFB010000120.1:0-9974 GCA_041306605.1 Lentisphaerota bacterium
ATGATACTGCGACAACATGGGCCCCCTCGAACATGTCGGATAAGCTTTTTTCAAGAATTGCAACTTCATGGCCGTCAGATAAATGACCAAGACGTAAAGCCTTAACAACGGCTTCAATGCTTTGTTCGTCTGTTTCCGGTTTTGAATGAGGTATCAAGGCTGCTTCCATTTTCTCAAGGTTTCATCAGATTTCTCAATGGTTTATAAGCTTCGGCGTATTTCACTTTGGCAAGAAATCCATAATACGCGGCAAGCGCGCTGATGCTCTCCAGCATGTCCAGCCCGGTGGGGTATGCTTTGCTTACTTGTGAAGCATGACATGCCAGAAGAAGCCGTTTTTTCTCCAGCACGTCTCCAATATCCACAAATGTATCAGGCTGGAAATTCAATGTGGTGTAGTCATGATAAAACAAAACTCTTGTGATATATCTGCAGGCTGTTATTGCACAGCTTGCAAGAGCCTTGTGATCCTGATGAGCGTCTTCAGGCGCGTTTACCAGAACCATATCAGGCGCAACTTTTTTTAAATCTTTTTCGATGGAAACTATTAGTTGCCTGTTTGGCGTCATTTCCGTGTCGTGAAAATTACCCCAGAACAAATCCTTTGCACCGAGAAGTTCCGCGGCTTTTTCCTGTTCCGCCACACGGCAGGATGGTTCCGCGCTGGCTGAACCGTTGGTGAGAACACTCAAGTATATCTCATGCTTGCTTTGGGCTGCGGAAATAAGAAAGCCGCCACAGCCGTATTCAATGTCGTCAGGATGCGCTCCGAATGCGAGTATCTTCATAAGGTTGCTCCGTTCAGTTTTCTGATGTCTATAGATGAGACATCGCAATTAAACAACATGTCAACCGCGGAAAGGTGCGATACAAACTCGTTCTGGTGTTTAGAATAGCATTGCGGATATTCAGGATGCAAGAAATTCTGAAATTCGAGGGAAATATGTGCATCCTGGAACTTTGCAGTGTCCAGATAATCATGCCCGCCGGCGCCTGAAAGATAAGTGTCTGCCTTGACATGAAGGCAAATGTCTATAAGGCGCTGCGTTGGATCATGACTGAACTCCGGAAGGGCTGATGCCACTAGAATCTTTGAATGTATGTTGAAACATTTTGCAAGCCATACGACTGTCGCTTGATTAAATTCCGCAAGGTTGTCACATTCTTGATTGATGATGTTAATGATTTCGGGGCCATATTTCTGAAAGAGAGGCGCCTTTGCGTAATTTTGCTCCAGTGTGCGGATTATCTTGGATCGCCAATTTGATTTTTCCGCAAGTTTTGTCCGGCAGATGGTGTCGCCAAAATTGAAGCTGACAGGAACGGTCAGCCACTTTGCTTCACCATTGATCAGGATTTTGTTTCGATTCTGAAATTCGTTTTTTTTAAATTGCACATTGTCCAGAAAAACGAAGATGTCGGCGCAGGCAATTTTATGGAGGTAACCAAGCCAGGGAAGAAATTGAGGTTGATGTATGGCGCAAATCATTTAGATGCCCTAATGTGAAGTTGAAATGTTGGCTACCTCGCGGTATAGCCTTGCCAGTTTTTCTATCATGGTGTTCTCATCATATTCGGGATAAACGTATTCCGATGCGTTTTTCCCCATTATATCGCACGTTTCAGGGTTGCGAGCAAGTTCTTCCATTGCAATCGCAAGGGCGGCCGGATTTTCGGGTGGAACGATGATTCCTGTATGATTGTTTTTTATTATGGCAGGAATGCCTCCGACTGCAGTGCCGATAACAGGCAGGCCGGATGACATTGCTTCTATCAATACGCGTCCCATGCCCTCGTTCCTGCTTGCTAGAACAAAGGCGTTGGCTGCTGATAGAGCAGGGCGCACATCTTTAAGTTGACCTGTGAATTTCACGTGATCCATAAGTCCCAGCTGTAGACATAATAATTCAAGAGACTTCCGGTCCTCGCCGTCACCCACGATCGCGAGAAAAGCCGGCTTGCCGCCGAAATGCGATTGTGCAAATGCTTGAAGCAGGGTGTCGAAGCCTTTTACATGAGTAAGCCGGCCTGTTGAAACAAAAAGGAACGCTTCGGGTGAAATGCTGAATTCACTGCGAAAACTCTTCCCGGTTTCCGGAGAAGAATGAATGGATCTGAATTTTGCAAGCGGTACACCGCTGTGTATGGTGACATATTGTTCCGGTTTGCCTATTTTATTTTCAAGAGATTCCTTCGTTTCCAGATCTGTAAGAGAAATGATACGCTTTGTTTTACGGGCCATCCAGCGCTCTATAAGTACAAACACTTTGGTAAGCAAATTGCCGAAATATCCGTAAAATATATGGCCGTGCGGTGTGTGTACAGAAGGAATCCCGCCGATACTTGCCGCAAGCCTGCCCAGAACACCAGCTTTTGAAGAATGAGTATGCACCAGATCATATGTGCCCGTTTTCAGGATGCGTCTTATCTCTTCGAAAGCCAGAAAATCCTTTGCCAGCGAAGGATTTCTGACAAGATTTTGCAGTTTGAAGACAGGAATGTTCCTGTCTTCAAGATATTGGGCTATTGAACCTTCTGGATCATCTGTTACACCATAGGCCAGCGATGTGATGAATCCATGTTTGCGTAACAGGTCAACACTTACTATTGTATTAGTGGCCGATCCGCCGGGATCAAGTCTTGTAATTATGTGTAAAACTTTCATAACGATAAAATGATAATGAATCTACTGCATGTGAAACGTCTTGTTGTGCGCGTGTTTATTGTCATTGCATTTTCCTTTTTTGCGATGACTGCATATGCCGGCGACTTGTCCACCTCCACTAATACTAACGCTGAAAAAGCATACCGATGCGCGGTTCATGTGCATAGTAAAATATCAAATTCCGGTCGTTATTCTTTACCTGAAATTACCGATTGGGCTAATTTATACGGCTTGGATGTTGTTTTTCTGACGGATAATCGAACCGATACGATTCAATACGGGCTGGCTCCGTTACGCAATATATTATGGCTCAGTAAAACACGTTCATGCGTGATGAAAACGGGACCTCAATCGTATCTGGAAGAGATTGAGTCAGAGAACAAACGGCAATCTGACGTGTTGTATGTGCCCGGTGTTGAAGTGTGCCCGAGATTTTACTGGACTGGATCTGTTTTTCAAAATCCAACTTGTCATGATCATCAGAAAAATCTGATGGTTCTGGGGGTTAAAGATAAGGACGTTATTGCAGGCATTCCTGAAGTTTGCGGATATAGCTGGCCGAAGGACGCGGCCTGGATTATTCTCAGCCGGTTGATTTTGATTTTGTTGTGCATTGCGTTTGTATCGTATTTGGCATTGCCGTCTTATCTTTCCAGGCATACAGGATATTCCAGAAGGCAAATGAGACGTTCATTGCTGAAAGGGATTATTGTGCCTTTAATCATTATAGCGATTGTTTTTAACGTGTGCGCCAGTCTTGTGGCTTCATTTGATGTCTATGGGAAAAAGCCGGAATCAAAGAATGGCGCGCAGAATGCGGTAGATTTTATTATGAAGCATAATTTGGTGAGCTACTGGGCCCACCCTGAAGCGTTCGATGATCAAGAGTTGGAATATTACATCCGTGGCATATGTCGTTTTCCGTTTGATGTTCATACAGACCCGTACCCTGAAATCCTTGATGCCACAACAGGGTATACAGGTTTTGGCGGTGTCTATGAAGATAAAAACAATCTGATTGAAGCTGGCGGATTATGGGATGAAATATTGATGGAGTATATTAGAGGCAGACGGAAAAATCCGGCATGGTGTTTCGGGGAAATGCTGTATCACTACGAGGGGCAGGCTGGTAAAAAACTCGGTAATGTCGAAACCGTAATATGGGCTGAAAACAAAAGTCAGGATTCGCTTCTGAATTCAATCCGGGCAGGCCGTTTCTATGCCAGGCGAAATTCTGGAAATCAGCGTCTCTCTCTGGATGAGTTTAAATTGATAAAGACCGACGATGGTTTGAATAAATTAGTCTCAAAGATAACTTCATCCATTCCCGGTGAACGTGTAAAAATTCAGGTTGTAAGAAACGGAAGTGTTATTCACCAGAAGGAGGAAAACACGCCCGTAACGATTGAGTTGAAAGATGACCTTTCCGCTTCGAGATCTTCTTGTTATTACAGGGTGTTTGTGTCCGGTGCGGGTCCGTTAAAGCTGGTTGCTAACCCTATTTTCTCCTTGTAATTAGAGGCTTAAACGCTTTAAAATGTAGGGTGGATATGTACGGATGTATCTCGGGGGGGGGGGGATATGACTCGTTATGTAAGACAATTTAGCGCGATTTTTATGGCTGTCGCGGTTTTTGTTGCGTCATGTTTTTGGGCGCAAAACGCGTCAGCGGACAGCGTTGTGGTTTTTAACGAGATCATGTACCACCCCGCCACGAACGAAGCGGCGCTGGAATGGGTTGAAATCCACAACACCTTCTCTTTTGACATGGATATGTCCAACTGGAAATTGCGCGGTGGCGCCGACTATGATTTTCCCGTGGGAACAATCATCCCGGCCAACGGCTATCTTGTGATAGCGAGTGATCCCGCTGCTCTTGCTGCGCAAACAGGTTTCACAAACGCGCTCGGCCCGTTCTCCGGTCAGCTTTCCAACGGAGGCGACGAACTGCGCATAGAAAACAACAGCGACCGGATAATGACCACGATGGACTACGGAGATGGCGGAGACTGGCCTGTTGAGGCCGATGGATCAGGCATGACTCTTGCCAAAATCAATCCTGATATGGGTGATGATCCATGCAATTGGAGTTACAGTTTTCAGCTTGGCGGCACGCCCGGCACCACGAATTTTCCGTCTTTAACACCGGCGGTAAAAAGCATGGTGATCAACGAAATAGGAGGAGCCACAAACACTTCGTGGTGGGTTGAATTCAAGAATATCAGTAATACCAGTTTAAATCCTAGCGGCTGTGTGGTGTCGGTTGCAAATGATGTTTTCAGGCAGTACATAATTACCAATCAAAGCATAACCGCCGGTGGCATATTACTGCTGACCGAAACGAGTCTCGGATTTGACGCTATAATTGACGAGACGGTGTTTCTTTTCGGGCCCGGGAAGACCAATGTGCTGGATGCCCGTCATGTCAAGGCGGAACCGCGTGGCCGTACAGCGGAACCGGACAGCCGGTGGCTGAAGCCGGGCGCGTCCACGCCCGGAGTTTCCAATGTGTTTGCCTTGCACGATGAAATAGTGATCAACGAGATCATGTATCATCATCAGCCTCAACAAGAACCCTACCAGGAATCAGAGGAAGAGTGGGTCGAACTCTATAACAGGAGCGGTACAAATATTGACCTGACCGGCTGGAAACTGGAAGAGGGAATCGAGTACACTTTCGAGCCTGGAACCACGATTACCGCTGGCCAATACTTGGTTGTTGCAAAGGACGCTGCTGCCATGGCTTCAAACTATCCCTCTATTGCCGTTGTGGGCGACTTCGGCGGGGCCCTCTCTGACGGCGGCGAACTTGTCCGCCTGTCTGACGCCGCTGGAAACCCGGCTGATGAGGTCAGGTATTATGATGGAGGACGGTGGCCGGAGTTTGCCGATGGCGGCGGATCAAGCATGGAACTACGCGACCCGGATGCCGACAATTCAATTCCCGAAGCCTGGGCGGCGAGCATTGAAGGTGGAAAATCAACATGGCAGACCTATACGAACGAGGGAGTCGGAAGCCAGGTTTTTGGTCCGACTACGTGGAACGAACTCGATTTGGGAATGCTACAGGCTGGCGAATTCCTGCTGGATGACGTCAGCGTGATAGAGGACCCCAACGGGACGAACTTGGAATTGATGCAAAACAGTTCATTTGAAAGTGGGTCGGCGAAATGGCGTTGCATAGGAAACCACGGTCGCAGCAAGGTTGTTGACGATCCGGATCAGCCGGGGAATCATGCGCTGCATGTCGTGGCAAGCGGCCCCACCGATACTAGTCACGATCATATCGAAACCACGTTTGTCGACAACAGGGCCGTCAATCCTGCGCTCCAGTACCGGATTTCGTTTCGGGCAAAGTGGCTTGGTGGCTCTAATCTATTGAATACCCGCCTGTATTTTTGTCGGGTGGCTAAAACATTTGCGCTCCAAGTTCCGGCATCGAGTGGAACTCCGGGTCTTTGCAATTCCGCGTTTCAGCCAAATATCGGGCCGACTTTCAGAAACCTCGCACACACACCGGTGATACCAGCTACGGGACAAACAGTGCGTATTACAGTGGTAGCGACAGACCCTGACGGTGTTGCCACCTGTAAGCTGTTTTGGGCGCTAAACGGAGACTGGGCGACAACCAACGAGCTGAACATGCTCCTGCAGAGCAACAACACCTACGAGGCAACCATCCCGGGGCAATCATCGGGCGGTGCCGTGGTGCAGTTCTATGTAGAAGCCATAGATGGACTATCAGTTACATCGACTTGTCCCGTGGCTGGCAAAGATTCAAGAGCTCTCTATCAGGTACAAGACAATCGTTCAACAACAGGCAGTCTGCACAACCTCCGCATCATTATGACGGGGGCGGACAGCGACCGCATGTGGGCCAATACCAATGTGATGAGCAATGCTGACACGGGCGGTACAGTAATCGATAAAGAACAGCGGGTATACTACAACGTGGGTGTCCGTCCTGACGGTAGCGGCGCAGCGCGGGCGCGAGATGGCGATGCATATCCGGGTTATGCTGTAACATTTGCTGCGGATCAGCTGTTTAGGGGTGTTCATGCGTCCATTTCGATAGATCGTTCAGGCCGGACACCAGCAGGGCAAGATGAGATTTACGTGAAACATATGTTCAACCGCGCTGGAATTCCTTGCATGTATGATGATCTGGTGTATCTCGTCCCACCAAAAGATGTGCACAGAAAAAGCGCCATTCTCACCATGGCGGCTTACGGGAGCGAGTTTGTCAGCGAATCCCAATGGTCCGACAACGGACAGGGAAGCGTTCATAACTATGACATTACATACGATCCCACAACAACCATAGATGGCAATCCCGAAAGCATCAAACTGCCCTATCCTTTTATACACGTGGGAACAGATTTCATCAATCTGGGCAATAACAAGGAATCATATCGCTGGCAGTTCGCTATTAAAACCAATCGCGATCGAGATGACTACAGTGGCCTGATCAAATTATGCCAAACGTTGGCCCTGACGGGATCCAATCTTGAGTCGCAGATATCCGGAATCATGAATGAAGATGAATGGATGCGGTGTGCGGCCCTGGAATGCCTGTGCGGCCTCGCCGATTCTTACATTACGGGAGGATTATATCACAATCTCCGTATGTATACACCGGAAAACAACGGGCCAGCGGTAGCATTGCCATGGGATATGGATTTTTTGTTTACGGGAGGCACGCTCTTGCCGCAATATAATTTAAACAAAGTTTTCCAAATCCCGAGAAATCAACGCTTGTACTACGGGCACATGTGCGATCTGATCAATACCACTTTTAACACGAACTATATGAACTATTGGCTGATACACTACGGCACCGTTCTGGGCCAGAGCTTCATCGGTCAGGCTTCATACATCCAGAGCCGGGCAGATAGCGCGCTCAGTCAACTGCCATCGCCATCCATACCTTTTGAAATCAACAGTGTGGAATCCATTGTGGATGTGGATTATGTGACGTTGACCGGAAAGGCATGGATTGATGTAAAAAATATTTACCTAAAAGGACAGTCAAAACCGCTGGAGTTGTCGTGGACCAGTAGCGGCACCGGCACTGATATACGTTTCTTTTGGAGCACCACAGTGCCGCTTGACCCCGGCACTAATAATTTGATCATTCTAGCCTACGGTTTTCAGGAAGAACTTATCACGTCGAACAGTTTTGCAGTTGTCAGTACCGTTGCTGAGCGGCCGTTACGGGACAACCTGCGCGTAACGGAGCTGATGTATAATCCCGTTGAAGGCAGTGGCTATGAGTTTATAGAGTTATGCAACACAGGGACGAATGCGTTGGATATTTCGAAGGTGGTTATCAGCGATGGAGTTGATTTTGCTTTTACGAACAGCGCTACGACCAATCTGGCGGCAGGTCAATATATAGTGGTTGTGCGCGATCGTGCCGCATTTTCGACGAAGTACAACACAAACGGCATGAATATCGCCGGCCAGTATACCGGCAGTCTGAACAACGGCGGGGAACATATCGGTATTCAGGGCCAGTGGAGCTCAAAGGTTCTTGAGTTCACATACGGTAACGGACGGGGCTGGCCGCTTTCTGCCGACGGGGCCGGGCATTCACTGGTGCCGCTGGATATGGCAGACCAGGATCTTGACTCTCTGTATTACGGCGGGAACTGGCGCGCGAGCGCGTTTATAAACGGGTCACCCGGCACAGTTGATCCGGAACCCGTGGTTAATGTGATGCTGAACGAAATCATTGCGCATACCGACACCAACGCGCTGCCATACGATTCCAACGACCGTATAGAACTCTACAACGCGGCAAGCTCCAACATAACGTTGACGACGAACTGGTATTTGAGCGATGACGCGGTGAATCTGAAGAAATGGGCGTTTTCCGGGATGATAATCAGCAATAACGGATTCCTGAGTCTCGATGAGATGAACAATTTTCACACTCCTATCACTACTGGTTTTGGTTTAAACAAGGCCGGGGAACAGGTGTTTCTCTCATATCTGCCGGGCACAAATCAGAACAGGGTTGCGGATTGCGTGCAGTTCAAGGGGCAGGAGAACGGAGTATCGCTCGGCCGTTATACGGATGGCGGCCAGTATTGGTACGCGCTTGCATTAACCCCGGGCGTGACCAACGCGGCGCCGGATGAGCATGTGGTAATCAATGAGATAATGTATCATCCATCACCTACGGTGAATAATCCTGAGGATAATACTAATGATGAATATATCGAGCTGTACAATCCGATGGCGAGCAATGTTGTGCTGATGGGCGAAAGCGGTCCGTACCGGATAGACGGTGGAGTGACCTATAGTTTTCCAACCAATGTTACCATTCCGGCGCGCGGCTACATTGTGCTGGTATCCTTTGATCCCGTGCTGGAACCGGAGAACAAGATAAACTTTTTAAATCTTTATAAGCTTACGAACGGAGAGGTGCAGGTGTTCGGGCCGTATAACGGAAAACTGTCAAACCGCGGGGAACGCATAGCGCTGGAACGCCCGCAGGCGCCGGATCTGCCAGAGAGCACAGCCATTTCATGGGTGATTGTTGATGAGGTGATATATTTTGAGAGAGAGCCGTGGGTTTCAGAACCGGACGGGACCGGGCCGCCGCTTCAGCGCAAGCAGGTGACAGTGTCAGGCAATGATCCCTCCAACTGGTACGCTAGTTTAACGGCGACACCGGGGAAGAGAACGGAATACGTAACCATAACGCATCCTGATATTAATTCGCCGTACATAGTACCGATAAACGATCAGGTTGTAGCGTTGACGGACACAAATAAACAGATTGGCTCATCGCAGGTGACGTTCTATTTAAACGGCAACAGTATGGGTGTTGACACAAACGCGCCATACACGATGAGCATGAGCGGCATAACGGAAGAAGGTTACGGGACGCTTACGGCGGTTTTGACTAGTGATGCTGGGTCATATACATCCCTGCCTGTTCCCATATTGGTGCTTGGCACGCTAATAGAGAGCTGGCCGGACCGGATGAAGATAGTATTTAATGGTTATACCGGGACAGAGACGTTAACAAACTTTCCTGTACTGGTTGTGTTAAATACAAACAATGCGTTTTTCAGTTATTCGCAGGTGGTACGAGGAGATGGTGGTGACTTGAGGTTTGCGGACAGAGATGGTGCTACAGTTATACCGCATGAGATAGAGAGCTGGAATACTAACGGCAAGTCGTATGTATGGGTAAATGTGCCGGAACTGTCGGGGAGTAACGATTATATCTGGGCATACTGGGGCAATGCGCAGGCAGTGACGCCGGCCGGCTCCACCAACGGGGCGGTATGGTCAG
>JBFZFB010000121.1:0-3746 GCA_041306605.1 Lentisphaerota bacterium
AAGGTCCAAAATGTTGAAAATCGATTTAAGGAATAGGTTGAAAAATGCCAGCTATTTATGCTTTTATAATGCAAATATATTAATTATGGGATGACTGTGATTTCTTTATAAAAAACAGTGATTTGGTATTATATTATTTATAGGATAAGAACAGGTTATTGTTCTCTTTTATGTTTATAATCGGCCTAAATCTTGATAATTGCAGTCGTTATAGAAAGTTTATAACCATTGTATAGAAGTCGTATCATAAGCGTGTGTTTCTACGAGATAAATGTAAATTGTGACAATTTATTATTCCCCATACAAATACAGCAATTGCAATAATTATCACTAAACTGCTGATCAGAGGATATGCTTTTATACAAGGCAGTAGTGTGGTTAAACCCTTTTGTTCAATCCTCTCCATTCCTCTGAGAAGCCACCATGCTGGTTGTATGGGGATAATTTGCTCGGCAGTCGAATCGCCGCGTATCTTGATGATCGTCAAATGATGAAAAAGACCAATGTCGTCAAACTGGTCGTACTTCAATCGAGCACCCCCGCCTCCTGTGACAAAATAAACAACGCCGTTAACCTCTGTACGGGCCAGACGATGATAGTGCCCGCTGAACACATAAGTGACGTTGTATTTTTCAAAGAGACGTTGGAATTCATAAGAGAGATCCATGTTTTGCGTTGGGATATCTTCGGATGCGCTGGCTGTATAGTGCATGAATACAAAGACTTTTTTTGCCTTTGATCGATTTTCCTTCAGAGTTGTATCGAGAAAATTCAGTGTCTCCTGTTGTTTTTCATGGCCGTGGATTCCGCCGAGACCGATGAATAAATGACCGCGATAGATGAATGCAAAATTTGCAGGGCCGTAAAGGTTTTCAAATTCGTAATATTCAAACAGACCTGGTTTAACATCGTGATTTCCGGCCACAATGAATGTGGGAATCCGGAGTCCGGTTTCCGAAAACTCTTGGATGAAGTAATCATGGAGGTGCGGATCTGCATCTGACGCGCAATCGCCAAGTAAAACAAGGAAGTCCACGTTTGCTTCTTCCCGTAGGCGGTAGATAACAGATTCAAATGTTTCTGTGCCGTTGTTGATATCTCCAACAACAGCAAATTTCAATAGGTCTGATGGTGTTGAACGCTGCAATAGCAATGCTGATGCCCTTGCGTTTCCGAGATTCTCAGGAAAGGCTAGCATGCTGTGTTCCCATAAATGGGAAAGAATGAAAACGGCTAAAATAATAGCAATCCCGCCGCCAGCGACAGCAACACTTGCGATCCAGAAATGCGTACACTTGCTGTTCATCTGTTTAAATTACCTGTAATTGTGATTTTTGTCATCAAAATACATCATTTAGTATACTTTCAGGAACAGGCTATAGTGGAAACCACTATCATTGGTAATCAATATTCTATATTAATCTTTTGTGTGTCAGATTTTCAGGAAACAGAGAAAAGTGATTTGCGCCTCAAAGATAATTTCATCCGAAGAAAGAAATAAAAAAGAAACCCTTCGGTCAGGCAGGTTTGGTTAGACTCAAGCTCATCGCCTTAGTGAGGTCTTCTCTCTCCTGTCCGACCGAGGGTCGCCTTCTTATAGAGCAAAAGCCATGCCAACTTCTTGTTTTATCTGTCTAAATGCTTGAAACAGGCTGAAAAACAGATGTTTTTATGCTTTTAAGGGTATTTGAGTGGCTTGTGAAGGCTACCAATATATGGCTCCCAGCGGCCATATTACTGGCCGTATGCGGCCAATTGAGACGTTTCATGCGACAGTTTCGTCATTGGTATGTTCTATTTCTAAATCCGCAAGACGTCTGCGTAATTTTCCGCGGGAAAGGCCTAATAATCGGGCGGCAGATGACACATTGTTTTTTGTGCGATCCAAAGCTTCCCGGTAAAGATGTTTTTCAAGATCCTGAAATTTTAAAGTTTCTTTTGGCCATGCATTGGCAATAGAAGGTTCCTTGGCGGTTGATTTCAGGTCGGGCAGGTCAGTTCTTCTCAAAACTTTAGAGTTTTTGCAATGAATGATACTGCTTTCGATAATATTGCGTAATTCTCTAACGTTGCCGGGAAAGTCATAATCAATCAATGCCTTCATTGCGTCATCGTTTATTCCATCAATTGATTTATTCATTTGATACGCGAAACGAAACGTAAAATAAAGAGCCAGAAGGGGAATATCGCTTTTTCTTTCCCTCAACGCGGGCACGGTGATCTTGCATACATTGAGGCGATAATAAAGGTCCTCACGGAATCGTTTTTCTTTGACCCGTTCTTCAAGGCGTTGATTTGTTGCCGCAATAATTCTGACATCAGCTTTTTTTTCCTTGTGTTCGCCAACGGGGAGGTAAGTTTTTTGTTCAAGAAGTCTAAGGATTTTGGCCTGGCTTTTCAGCGGTAGATCTCCAATTTCATCAAGAAACAAAGTTCCGCCTTCGGCTGCTTCAACGTAACCTATTCTTGTTTCCAGTGCGCCTGTATACGCCCCGCGCCGGTGGCCGAACATTTCTGATTCGAATAAATCTTCAGGTATGGAAGGGCAATTGAGAATTAAAAATGGTTTCGAGTTTCTGGAGCTTGATTCAAAAATGGCATTTGCGACAAGTTCTTTGCCTGTTCCACTTTCGCCCAGTATCAGAACTGTTGCCGGAGAGTTTGCAATATCAACAATTTGTTCTGCCACTTTTTTCATGCCGTCAGATTCGCCGATAATTATATTGTTAGCTTCATGTTCGTAGCAGATTTGCTTGTTTAGAACGTCAACCTGATTGATGAGCAGATCTTTTTGTTGAGCAAGCAGGCGGAATTTTCTAGTGCGTTCCAATGTGGCGCGAAGAGCAGAGGCTGTAAAAGGTTTTTCAAAAAAATCTGTTGCGCCTTCACGTAAAGCGCGAATTGCGGTGTCCATCTGACCATAAGCGGTGATGAAAATTACCTCGCATTGACAATTCATTGCTTTTATACGCTTTAGAACTTCGAAGCCGTCGCAAGTCGGCATGCAGATATCGCTGATGACGATGTCAGCGCCATTACTGGCAATCCATTCCAGTCCTTTAAGAGGTTCCTTGAATGCTTGGACATCAAATCCCATGTCTTCAAGCGATGATTCCATTGCCTTGGCCACAGCAACATCATCGTCAATTACGACTACTTTCATGTGAGAATAATGGCTGTCTTTCATGTGTTTCCTTGCGCTCCATGCATGTTATACGAACAGGATTTGTGTTTTACGGAATGCGTTAAAACATTCTGTACTTGCCCGTATTGAGGAACATGGTACAGTTATTTTATCATATGGCAAATATAAAAGAATTCTTGTTTAGGCGAAAGTTGTGATGATAGCGAATCATCAATATTGGATGTTAAAAGCATTGGCATTGGCTCGGCGGGGTGAAGGTCAAACACGGCCTAATCCTCCTGTTGGGGCTGTTATAGTTAGAGGAGGAACTCTGATTGCGCAGGGGTATCACAAAAAGGCAGGCGGACAGCATGCCGAGATTATAGCTTTGAAGCAGGCAGGCAGTTGCGCCAGACGGGCCTCATTGTACGTAACGCTTGAGCCATGCAGTAGCTGGGGGAAAACTCCGCCATGCACGGATGCGATAATAAACAGCGGTGTGTCAGAAGTTGTGATTTCCACCAGAGATCCTAACCCCAAGAATTGCGGTTTGGGTTGTAAAAAACTGCGTAAGGCCGGTATAAAAGTGATAGAGGGTATTTGCGAGCAGGAAGGGCTCAGT
>JBFZFB010000122.1:0-2929 GCA_041306605.1 Lentisphaerota bacterium
GATGTGTATGTGGTAAAGGCAAACTTGGTGCCGGACTGGAATCATGATCGTGTTATAGACTCGGAAGACGAGAAGAAAGTGGCAGACTGCAAACCCTTCCGGTTCTGGATAAACGATGATGATGATACAGGGGCTGTTGAAGATGGTGATGCGGCGCATTGCCCGGGAGCACCAGGCATGTTGAGTCGGCAAGACTGGAAAAATCAAGAAGTAGACGGTGCGAGTGATTTAGTTGACTTTTTTCCTGTATTTATTGATTTAAAGGAGACGCTGGATGTTATTGGCACGTCAGGCTGCAAGTATATTCTGAAACACGAAGGAAACGCGGTTAATGCACTGATTAATACTGGGTTGACCAGGGGTACGGCGGAGAAATATCTGGTGGATAAAGATTGGTGTGAAGCACATTCAGGCGTTCAACTGGAGTATATAACAGCAGATGGTTACGAATTACCGTCGGGATTTTTAGGTGGGATTGTTGCGGGCAGTCAAAATGTGATTTTGCTGGAGGGGAGAACGGTGAGTGACAAGCCGTTGGTTCTGGAGATATGGAAAGACAACAAGAAGATATGCAGGAAGGAAATGCCGTTAAGCTTGTCGTCAGTAAGAGATATGTACAGGTATTTGAATCTCAGGCCTGCGGCGGGTGGTACAGGAGGAGGAGACAGCAAGACAAGCGAGCCGTCTAATAATCCAGATTCATTAAGTAATGATAAGCATGTGGTTTTTATACATGGGTTCAATGAGGATGCAAACAGTGGGCTGGGCAACATAAGCGAGACGTTCAAACGACTCTACTGGTCAGGTTCTAAAGCGAAATATACGGGTGTGGTTTGGTTTGGAGATGAAGGTTTACTAAATGAGATACATTTTTATGCGGATGTTATAAATGCTTTTCAGACATCGTCCAACTTTACTCAATATGTTAATCAATTAAAAGGGAACGGCGATGAAGTTGATGTTATAGCATTCAGTCTTGGTAACATGGTTGTGTCTAGTGCCATACAGGATCATAGTGCAGAAATAGACAAATATTTTATGTTACACGCGGCAGTGACAAGAGAAGCTTATGACGGGCAAGCTTTTGATCAAGGAATGGTTCATGCTAGATGGACTGATTATAATAGTGAGTCACCCAACGTATTGGCTAGCAGGTGGCACAATCTTTTTGGCGGGGGAGATCATCGAGGGGAATTAACTTGGTCGAACAGATTTTCTGATGTTGTCAGTGCTAATACTTATAATTTTTATTCGGGTGGTTGGGTAAATGGCAGGCGTAGCGGTGATCATGTGCTGGAAATTCATGAAGATGGAAGAGTAGGTTTTAGAAGAGTATTGGAAACGGCTTCTACGGGAGGGAGATTTTCGTGGTATCTTCAGGAGCTGTGGAAGGGGGGACATTGGGTTGGTGGCAGTAGTTATGGTGGATGGGAGTTTACGACGGCAACAAACTATTGGCATTGTTATGAGGATGAAAATGGAGACGTGGTTAGAGATAGTCTTTTCACCGCCACTGAAATGGCGGCGATTCCAGAGGTTAATTTGAGGAGTATCCCATTTTTTGATCCGGGTGGTGCAGGTATGAATCAACTGTATGAAGAGGAGACGGGAAGTGTGTTTGCCTGGAATAACCGTCCCCGTCTTCTCGCTGAAATGATTCCAGCATTGAGCGCACCAGCAGGTGCAAATAGGGTTGATAATTTTTATGAGAACAATATCAACATGCAAGGAATAGGTCAAAATCCTGGTCTCCAGAACGGTTGGCCTGAAGAGCGTTGTGAGGCGGATGATTGGAGGAATGGGCGGTGGTTACACGGGGATTACCGTACTGTCGCTTACGTTTACACGTACAAGGTGTTTGATAAGATGAGTAAAGAGATTGGGAGGTTTGATCAGGAATGAAATTACAATTTTGCGTCATGATATTATTTGTGGTGTTGTCAGGTTCTTGGGTGTCAGCCGAAACGCTACCGGAAGCTAAATTAACAGTAAAACTGGTGGATGAGGATGGACAGCCGCTAGTTGGCATGCCGGTGACGGTAGGTTTTTCGGAAGAAAGTCGTCGTGGGAGTACTGATACAAATGGCTGTTTTACAGCAACAGGAAGAGAGATGTATGGAGATCCGGGATGTGGGTGTGTGTATACGGGCTATTATAGAAGTCATCTGCAATATAAATATACAGTAGATGATACAAATACTGATCGTTGGCTGCCATGGAATCCTGTGGTAACCATGCAACTTCGCAGGGTGATCAATCCGATACCGATGTATGCCAAATATGTTGAGACACAGATGCCAAAGCTGGATGAGCCTGTAGGTTATGACTTAGTTGTTGGTGATTGGGTGTCACCACACGGCAAAGGTCTAACGAATGATTTTCTATTTCAGATGACAAGACGAGTGGCCAGTTTCTTGGATTTTGATGGCACATTGACACTGACGTTTAGTAATCCGTTTGATGGGCTACGGAAGCGTGATACAAAACTTTACTTAGGATCGATGTTTATAGATGACTATGAATCTCCCGCAAGTGGTTATACCTCAAGATGGGAAAAAACGGTTGGCTATTTGCCGGGCAAGGGGCATTTCGAGACGAATAAGCAGGAGCTAGGAGATTGTTACCTTAGGGTGAGGACTGTCACAAATGGGGAAGGAGATGTTATTCAGGGGTTATACGGGAAAATAAGTGCAATAGAAGTTTATCCAAGAGGACCTGGTATGGGGAGCTTAAAGTTTGTTTACTACCTCAACCCGACGCCGAATGATCGGAATATGGAATTTGATCCGAAGAAGAATCTGTTGAAGGATTTGAAATCCACGGAACAAGTCACCGCCCCGTGATGTCTTAATGAATGAATGCAGGACCCGAGGCCAGGAATATATTTGAATTCCTTTGCAGGCATTTGTAACATGGCAAGCATGAAATA
>JBFZFB010000123.1:0-6948 GCA_041306605.1 Lentisphaerota bacterium
CTCCTTTATTGCTTGATCGTTTTATTGGAAAGCTTAATCTGTAACCCGACCTTTTATAAAGTTTTTATTAACCCCCTATGGGATGACTGTGTAAAGAAATCATATTTTTTCAATAATTCCAAGATTGACATAGATATACCTCTAACTTACCATACCAATCTATGTTTGAATTTACGATAAGAGGATCAAGAGGCACCATACCTATATGTGGCCGTGATTTCGTTAAATACGGTGGCAAAACCACCTGTTTGACCCTCCAAACTAATGAAGGAATGCTTATATTCGATGCCGGAACCGGTATTATGAATGTCACAAATGAATGGGCATCTCTTCGAGAAGTACCCCCTACCACATTGCTCTTCACTCATCTTCATATCGACCATATCATGGGCATGCCTTGCTTTAGACCTCTTTATGATGAAAAAGCAAAAACCGCCATCATGGCCGATCCTAAACGCGATGAAGATTGGAAAGCGGCTTTGCGCACTTTTATGAATAAGCCATTCTGGCCGGTTGCTCTGGAAGAATTGAGTCACGTTACTGAAATTCGTGACCTTCCGGCAGATAAATCTTTCCTTCATATTTACGGTGTTAAGATATCATGGTTCAGAGCATTCCATCCACAGCAATGCTTGGTATATCGCGTTGAAATGCCAAATAAAACAATAACGATCGCCACGGATGTAGGATACAGCGCTGAACAGATAGATCCGGCTTTCATAAATTTTTGTCAAGGTTCAGATTGTCTGATATACGACTCTCAATTTACACCTGAAGAATATCCTCAACATAAAGAATACGGCCATAGCACATGGAAGGCTGGTGTTCATGTCGCCCGGGAAGCAGATGTAAAAGAGTTGATACTAACACATCACGCCCCGAATAGAAAAGATAATGAGATTGACTCTATTGTAGCTTTGGCAAAACGTGAGTTCCCGTCCACCTGCGCCGCATCGGAAAATATGATCTTGTAACCACTATGTAGCGCTTATTTCTGCATCAACGGAACAACTAGTCTTTAGTAGCGCGAACATATTCACCTCTCCATGATTCTAGAGGTGGCGTCTGTTTGTAATGAGATATACGCTGTTGCAATTTTATGCTGGCCAAATCATTAGGCGCCATCTTTAAAACCTCCAGCAGAATATCGACCGCGTCATCCCATTTGCGATCCCAGTGTAAACGCAAAGCCTTTTCATACATGTTCGTTATATTTCTCACGCTGTCAGGCAACATACCTTTCCTCGCCTGCAATTCATATATACCTATTGGCATTGTTTTACCTACAACCACTATCTTATCCAGTAATCTTGCCTCAATGTGATCCTTGGCTTCAAGGTAAGTATCTTCACCAATAATAATAAGCGTTCCATAGTCTTTGTTTGCCGGCTCAAGCCTGGATGCCTGATTCACCGCATCACCTATGACAGTATACTGAAATCTTCTATCAGAACCCATGTTTCCTGCCGTGACAACTCCTGAATTAACCCCCATACGAACATGAATATCATGTCCAAACTGTCCCTTAAGCGTGGGCCTTAATTCCGCCAGTTTTTCCTGTTGTTCAATTGCCGCAAGACAAGCTTGAACTGCATGGTCTTTCATCTCGAAAGGCACACCCCATTCAGCCATGATCAAATCACCTTCATACTTGTCAACATATCCGCGTCTTTCCATTATTATCTGAGTCATAGGACTTAAATAACGGTTCAGCAATTCTGATAGCTTGTCCGGAGCAAGACTTTCTGAAATTGTAGTAAACCCGGCTATATCCGAGAAGAACATAGTCGCCTCCGCCCTCTTCCCTGAAAGAGTAAAACTCTCCGGATTATTCTCCAGATAACTTAAAACATCAGCGGAAACCATCGTGCCAAACATGTCGCGCACTCTTCTTTTCTGCTGCTCTTCCTGCCAGAACTTTATCATGGTAAGACTCGGATAAATAATAATTATGGACAAAATCAACCATGCCGGCACGAAAACAAGGTGCATCTTCTCCATTAAAAGCAAACTCATCTTTATAGCTAAAAGTATCATCGCTATCGAAACAAGAAAGGACAACCATGACTTTCCTTTCGAAATAAACACTGTAATAAATATTCCTATGAAAACTATCGCAAGCGAATGCACTCCTATCATCCAGCTGGGATTTGACAACATATCCCTAGCAAGCATGTTGTCAACCATCGTCGCGTGAACCTCAACACCTGAAAAAAACTGCGTTAAAGGCGATGCTTTAATGTCTTTCAATCCCACCGCTGAGGTTCCAACAAACACAATCTTCCCGGATAAAGCACCTTGGGGAACATCACCGGAAAGAATGTCTCCCGCCGAATAAGATGGAAATGACCCCACAAACCCCGTCCTCGCATTCTTATTGAAAGACCTGTAATTGACCACCAGTCTGCCTGATTGATCGGTAGGTATGACAAGATCTTTTACTCTTATCTGCCTTATACCATCTTTGTCATGTTCTATAATTCCAAAATCCACCCCCATATGAAGACGAACGGCCTCTAAAGCCAATGAAGGATAAATCCTCCTGTCACCCAACGACCATATCAAAGGATTACTGCGCACCTTGCTGTCGGGATCAGTAACCGCATTGAAAAATGCAGTGTTGGCAACTTCCGTCAAACACGGTATGGCTATTGTCATACCATCTGCTTGAAGAAGAAACTCATTGACATTAGGCCCTGCCCCTTTAGATACATCCTTAACAATATAATGCGATTTGTAATTAGGATCCACAGACATGTTAATATTTGTGGACATCTCATCACACGGCAACATCTCACAACCAAGTATAGCATGACCTTTTTTAAGGGCTTTTACAAACAGACTGTCAAAATCCAGAAGATCCGCAGCCACACCCTTAACCTCTATTTTGACGTCTTCGCCCATGCCGAAATATTTCTTCATATTCTCTTCCAGAACCAAGGGCGATGTCCTGTCTTTTTCGGCAAATACAATGTCAAACGCCATAACAGATGCGCCTTCCTCAAATACCCGCTTGGTAAGCTCTGCCACAAGAAACCGCGACCATGGCCATTGACCGAATTTTTCCAAGCTGTAATCATCAAGATCAACAACTGCCACCTGCCCTGATTTCGGGGCGCTATACAACCGGTTGAGAAACGCATCGTAGGCATAATTAGAAAGGGTCTGAATAAATTCAGGACCACTGACATACAGCAAGAGGCAAACGATTGTCAGAGTAAAGCCAACAACTACAACAGGAGATATGTTTTTCAATTTTAACTTAAACACAAAACCTTTCCCGCCATAAAAATTCAGTTCAAGTTGGCGCCGAATCCTCCATCCACAGTAGCGGCTCCGCCATGTTCAAAATGATACTTGCCTGCCGCACCCGTGATTGGCTTGGCTCCTGACCCCGGCCCAACCAAACGGCCACCAATACTTTCTCCTGTGACTGAACTCCTCTTGAAATCCACGTTGTTAACTTTCATGTTATACCACATTTGATTCCCGGTCATAACTCCCTCGGATTGTATATTACCGGCTGCATCAAAATCCAAATAATCTCCGTCACCGTTCTTCATCCTAAAAGTTCCATCCCAATAAGGAGCAATCTTCTGCCCCGCCATAACATTAAGCTCACATGTGCCTGTCACCAGCTTTGTATTCGTGTGCCTTATGACAGCACTTGATGCACCGCTACCCGTTAACGTGTGAAGCGTCGTTCCATCAGCTATCCCCTGAAACTCTGATGCTGACAGAAAATCACCGCTATACTGAACTGTTCCATCATTCCATAGCCCCCAATCCCAGCCAGTTCCGGCATCTGAACCAACCAATGCCGGACCCGTAGGTGTAACCGGCGTGTCTTCTGGCACATCGCCTGCCGGCACATCGCCTGCCGGCGTTTCTCCTGTCGTATCCGCTGTTGTTTCTTCCGGCAATAATTCAGAGCCACTTTGCAAAGTATTATCAACAATGTTACCAAAAGTTTCATTTGGAGTCATATTATTACCGGAGAAAGTATCACCACCCAAGCCGTCTCCCGTCAAACCTCCATCAAAAACAGAACCACCGCCTGACGGTCCTGACTGCGGATCACCCGGCAATGCCGACCCGGGTTCAACTACTGCGGCACCATCTCCAGAACTATCTCCGGCAACAGGCTCTGCACCACCTTCCCCTGCGGACTGATCTGTTAACTCCCCCGTACCTCCCGCAGACTGATCCCCACCATCCTCCGTTGACTCCCCGGTGCCACCTGAAGACTGATCCTCTCCCTCCGTTGACTCCCCGGTGCCACCTGAAGACTGGTCCTCCCCTTCCGTCGACTCCCCTGTGCCACCTGAAGACTGATCTTCTTCTGTTGTTTCATCATCCTGTTCCTCCCCGCTAGATGTCTCCTCCCCGCTGCTTTCATCGCTTCCAGAAGACAAACCTGTCGGGGTCACCGCTTCTATCAATGCTGCAAGTTCTTCAGCTCGTATCTCACGTTCCGAAACTCCGACACCTTGAACTATGGTAATAACCCTGTTATCTCTGGTGACATTTTTCAAATGTTGTTTAGCAACATCAGGATCATCCCACTGCTCGTCAATCAAACCATTCCATTCGCCGCCACCAACGTTGGGCTTGGCATATACCATAACTGTTTCCTGACCATGCAATTCTATAATATACACATTTTCAGATTTTTCAGTAACCCTGAATCCGAGCTCACAACCCCTGATGCCAATTGTGGCCATTCTTGTTCTAACCTTAAAGCGCTTAGGATTTAAATCCGTGATTTTACCAGTCACCACCCTGAAAATACCCTTAACAATATCCAGAGAACAGTTCACATTCTCCTTGTCACCGGGCGTGTAAACATATGCATTTATGGTTATTTCACTTTGTTCGCCTTGCGAAACAACCGAGTCATCATTGAACATAATCTGCAATTTAGCCCCTTTTTCCGTCACTATCTTATCATCAACAAAAACCGGCGATTTCAACTGAAGCTCTCGGGATGTTCTGCCTTCTGCGGACGCAATAGCTCTACCTTGAATGGCAATTATGGTCCCCACTGTCTTTCTTTCTTCTTTACCTGAATTCACATCAGCAGAAGATTTAGTTGCGACGCCTTGAACCTCCTGATCATTCTCAGCAACGACCGCATATGGCAACACCATGAACGCAGATAAAACAAGTGCCGCTAATCGAGTTTTCATAATTTATACTCCTCAATTAAAATGCAATAACCATGCTAATAGTAGTCACATTTCTATTGTACTGATACAAACCAAACGTTGACTGGTTCTCCGTAATCTGATGATTTATATCCAACCCTATCCATGGTCCGAATGCCTTGTTTATCCCCACCACAAATTGCCACTGATCATCACTCCTTTTTTCCGGAGCCAAAAGTTCTTTTTCGTCATACATTGTTTTAGTATATCTCACATTCTCATACAGTTTACTGCTCTGACACCACCTCCACTCACCACCAGTCTCCAGAGCCCCTCCTGTATAAGTATATACTGCCTCATCTGCCGCATTATGAAACAAAGAAGCCCCGATAGATAATTGTGTAGCTGAGCTTTCAAAAATACGTATCACGGATTCACTAAGAGCAACATACGAACCGTCACGGTCGTCCAACTCTTTATAGTCACGTAATTCCATCTGGGCGCTTGTCAAATACTGCCAGATGCCTGCGTTCCCGCTGGCATGCATATAACTTGGACTCAAACCATACATGTCCACCAAAGGATTACCACCGCTCGTAATATGCCCCATAATAACGGGAAAATTAATAAAATCCTTAGAGGTAACATACTTTGGCCCCAACATCCCCTGCCAAAACATGTTTTCATAAACAGATGACTCTGAATCAAGCTTGTTTTTATAATATGATCCGGCACCGGCAAGCACCCAATATCCTGTCTCGCCCGGATCATAACTTTCCGACAAAGAAACAATTCCAAAAAGACCACCCGATTCCACAGGCTTCTGAGCATTCATTTCAGTAAGAATACCAATAGGAGATGTGATCGGTGCTATACGAACAATATCAGAGTCCGGTCCCACATTTACATTGTCATCACGAAAATAACCCGCTCCCATTCTTCCCGCAAAATTCCACCTCTTGGTTTTGCTCTCTATCATATCCAAATAGTATTGAATGTTGGATTTAACATTCTCCGGAGGATTATGCGAAAGAACTGTCATGAACTCACGTTTTGACGATATTATATCACCTGTAACAAGATACACCCGGGCCAAATGCAGTCGCGCACTGTCGTTTTCGGGATTAATTTGCAATACACGATCAAAAGCCAACCGCGCCCTCGAATAGTCACTACGGGCATAACACGTAAGCCCAAGCACGAAATTTAACTTTTCACTACCGGGATACTCCTTGAGAAGACCTGTAAATATTTCATAGGCTGTATCCAGATCTCCTGCACGAATAGCACTTTCACCTTTATTTATTAATTGCTTGACCTCTGATGGGCCTGATTTTGTTTTAGACTCAGTTTGCCCAAAACTTATCTGGTTAATGGTTAAAAAGAACATCAACACAATAAACATTAATTGTTTCATATTGATATTCTTCCATGCAATGTATGTGGTATTAGCATAAATTTGTATTGTATAAACTCTTGTTTATCGTATCTGTTTGTATCTTTAATGTCAATTAATAACACCACCTTCAAAGTCAAAAATCCTAGCAACTAACAACAAATATTGAAATATATTAAGAATATTTAGGCTAAACCTATCAATTCCGGCTACTGAAGCTTTACCTTTGCCCTGAAGAATGATCGCGGGTTTATTGTGTTGGTGTAACTCACCGTCTGATCCGCGCCCGGTATGTTTGTGTAATCCGGAACGCCCGTCCACGCGCCCAATATCAGATTGGTATTATTCTCAAGCGAATATAACCTGTCATAACCGCCGTAATGATTCGTGCCCGGCTCCAACGCC
>JBFZFB010000124.1:0-2802 GCA_041306605.1 Lentisphaerota bacterium
AGTCAACAACATCTGGAAACGAAAGGGTGAAATAACCCCAAGTTTTGAGGGCAGGAAGCCCCTTCCCAATGTTTTGAACATATATAAACTCTTGCCAAGGTCGAATTGTAAAAAATGCGGGTTTCCGACTTGCATGGCTTTTGCTGCAGAATTGAGATCCGATTTTATTAAATCGTCATTATGCCCCTATCTTTCAGAACACGACTTTAAGAAAGCGGCCTCCTAATAATATTGAAAAACGTTCAAGTTGTTTTTTAGTCAGATTGCAGGAGAAACAGGAAATCTTCAGGAAAGGATTCTTTATGCTGTATAAGTTTGACGGCAGGCAGCCTACGGTAGGGAAAGAGACCTATGTAAGTGATCTGGCAAGGGTCATTGGTGACGTAGTTATCGGAGTTAATTGCTACATCGGTCACGGAGCCATATTGAGAGGGGACTACGGCAGAATCGAAATAGGGGACGGCACGGCAGTTGAAGAAGGAGTCATTATTCACGCACCTCCCGGTGATACAAACCGGATCGGAACCAAAGTCACTATAGGGCACGGTGCTGTGGTTCACGGAAAATATATCGGCAATCAGGCAGTTATCGGCATGGGTTCGATACTCAGTATCTGGTCTGAAATCGGTGAAGGTGCTATTGTAGCAGAAGGTAGCGTTGTAAAAATAAAGCAGATAATACCACCGAAAATGGTTGCTGCCGGGAATCCGGCTCGGATAGTCCGGGAGATATCAGCAAAGGACGAAGAGTTCTGGAAGATGGGCAAACAGCTTTATATTGATCTTGCAAAGAAATACCTGGATGAGGGCATGGACCCGGTCCGATAGACATATATGCTGATACAGCAGTATTATATGGTTATTCGGTTTTATGCTCCGGTTCCAATTCCGTGACGACTGACCAGATAAAAATTGAAAGGAGTGAAGATGAATTCAAAGACGAAGGTGGGTATAATTATCTGCGATAGATACCGCCGTTGTGCGGGCGGGAAGTGTCTCCGGGCGATGAGGAACAAGGAAGGGGCATTCTGCATATACCGGGACACCGAAGTTGAGTTGGTTGGTTTTACAACATGTGATGGTTGTCCCGGAGGCAACATAGAATATGCGGGCGACGAGATGGTGAAGAATGGCGCGGAGGTTATTCATTTAGCAACCGGACTGGTGGTTGGTTATCCTCCCTGCCCCCATATCGATACATTCAAAGCCTTTCTTGAAAAACGCTATGGGGTAAAGGTCGTTGTAGGAACTCACCCGATACCGAAAAAGTATCTTGATATGCACACGACTCTTGGGACATGGGAAAACTCCAGATGGAACCCGCTAGTCGAGCCGACGATGTCTGATGAAGAGACACGAGCAAGATACGATTGAGCAAAGTCACTGGAGTCAAGGTTCTTCGGGATAGCCTCAACAGTTGCTTAAGGTAAGGATTTTCATAGAGCGTAAATATCGAACAGACTCACCGAAGTAAAATGCTTTCAGATAAAATCAGCAAACGGCCAACAAAGTGAATAATAAAAGGATTAGATAAAATGACTCTGATTTCAACAATTGAAATATTTTCGGATTACGTCTGACCCTGGTGTTATTTCATTACCGGGCGTATTGAACAGTTGAAAAGAGAATATGAAATAGCCATCCGCCGGCGGGCTTTTCCTCTTCATCCTGATACACCGGAAGAGGGCCTTCTGATTGAGCAGTTGTTTGCCAAGTATCCGGTAGATATCAAGAAAATGATGAGCAAATTGCATAAAACAGCGGTTGATCTGGGACTGCCTTTCGGAGAACGGAAAAGAACCTATAACAGCCGTATGTCGCAGGAGCTGGGACTCTGGGCTGAATCAAAAAATAAGGGGGATGCGTTCCATAATGCGGTATTTAAAGCCTACTTTGCAGACGGGAAGAACATTGCAAAAGTACCGGTGCTTCTGGATTTGGCGGAATCCGCCGGCCTTCCCCGCGAGGAAGCCGCGACGGTTATTGCAACAAGGGCTTTTAAGGCGGCTGTAGATGCGGACTGGGCTCTTGCCCGTGAGAAAGAGATTACAGCCGTTCCGACGTTTGTGATGAAACAGGATAAGCTGGTTGGCGCGCAACCTTACGATATGCTGGAAGGGCTTATGGCTGCAAACGGGATTAAAAAAAGAAGTTAAGATTTTATTTGGAAGATAAGCGCATGAGTAATGAATCGTTGAAAAATACCGTATTCATAAAGCGTTGTGAGGAATATGACCGGGATCAGCTCAGTAATCTCATAACCGAAGGGATGGCCAGGCTTGACTATCGCCCTCAGGGCAAAGTGATGGTAAAACCGAATGTGGTTTTTGCATACAACACCAAGGTTTTTGGAGACATGGCCTATACACCGCCTCCGTTTGTCGGGGCATCGCTTGTCACGCTGTCAAAATCGTCCGGTGTAAAACGGATCGATATGGGAGAAAACTGCGCTGTGGGAATTCCCACGCGCCTTTGTTATAAAAGCGCCGGTTATTATGATGAAATGAAACTTGTGCGCAAGCAGGCCGGATGCCCGGTCAGGGTCTTTTGTATGGATGAAGAGCCACGCGACTCGATTTTTATCGGCGGGGTGGTGCATGATAATCTTCGAATATCGCGCACAATGGCCCGTGCTGACTCAAAAGTGTATCTGCCCAAACTCAAGTGTCATTGTGTCAGCAAAATGACCGGTGCGGTTAAACTCAACATCGGAATATGTTCAGATGATGAGCGTTCCATCCGCCACGATTTCATGCTGAACGAAAAAATCGCAGATCTGCTTTCAGTCGGTTACCCGGACTTT
>JBFZFB010000125.1:0-2655 GCA_041306605.1 Lentisphaerota bacterium
GCTACTGCCGAATGGGAGACTGCCGCAACCCGGCTCATGGAGTTTAATGAAAGCGATTAAGCAAAAAAATATTCGCGCGGTCATATTTGACATGCAGCAATTCTAATTATGGCCGTCTGGCCCTGAGTTAAAACGGCGTGCGGATGGTATTTTTGACTGAGCCAACGTGGTTGGCGAAAAAAGTTTAATTATTTTCTGGACTCTATGCCGTCCTTGTTGTATTTCTGTTTTTCATGGAGACGGGAAAGATTATTCAAGGACGTTCTGTTACAGACCAGGATATTGTTCTGATCCGCTGTTTATTGACCGAGAACCCGAGTTGGGGTCGGCGACGACTTTCGATAGAACTGTGCGAGCGCTGGGCCTGGCGTAATGGCGTCGGGCAGATAAAGGACATGGCCTGCCGTACGCTTCTGCTGAAATTGGAGCGGGCTGGCGAGATCCGGCTTCCTCCACGACGAGGCGGGCGACACAACGAACGGGGTTATCGGCAGCCAGTTGAGATGATCCACGATACCAGTCCGGTTGAAAGCGATCTGCGAGCCTTGCAACCCGTGTTGATTGAACCGTTGAAGGCGGGCGATAAACGGTTGCCCTTGTTCAAGTTCTTCCTTCATCAGTATCATTATCTCGGCCACAGTACCTGCGTTGGCGAGAACCTCAAGTACCTGGTCTGTGATAACACCGGGCGGCCCTTGGCCTGCCTGCTGTTCGGCGCGGCGGCCTGGAAGACGAGATCCCGCGATGCCTTTATCGGATGGGATATCGCCTCCCGGGAACGAAATCTCTCTCTGCTGACGAACAACACCCGTTTCTTGATTCTGCCATGGGTACGGGTTCCTCATCTGGCCAGCCATGTGCTGGCGCGGGTTCGAAAACAACTTTCGGCTGATTGGATTTCCAAGTACGGCCATCCGATCCACCTGCTGGAGACTTTTGTTGAACGAGACCGCTTCAAGGGTACCTGTTATCGTGCTGCGGGCTGGCTGCACGTCGGCACTACCGCCGGGCGTAGCCGCAATGATAAGGATTTCACGCTCTCTGTGCCGGTCAAAGAAGTCTATCTCCAGCCGCTAACGGCTGATTTCCGACGGAGGCTCTGCGCATGAGTCTTAAACGCTTTGATCAATTGGTCGATCGATTCCGGGCTATTCTGGCTGGCTTTCCTGACAAGCGCACCGGAGCCAACACGCAGTACTCCATGGAAGATATCGGGCTGAGCGCTTTTGCTGTGTTCTTTACCCAGTCGCCCTCGTTTCTGGCTCATCAAACTGCCATGCAGAAAGCCAAGGGAACGAACAATGCCCAGTCTCTCTTTCATATCAAGAATATCCCTTCCGATAACCACGTTCGAGACATGCTTGACCCCATTGCGCCCGAAAGCCTCTTTCCCGTATACGACATGGTGTACGAATCATTCGCCGAACAGGGTATCCTCGATACTTTCCACGGTGTGAATAACACCAGGCTGATCGCCTTGGACGGCACCTGGTACTTTTCTTCAGAGAACATCCATTGCGATAACTGTTCGCGTATTGAGCATAAAAGTGGGCAGATCACCTATTATCACAGCGCCATCACGCCCGTCATTGTCGGCACCGGCCAGCCCTACGCCATTCCCCTGCGCCCGGAATTTATCATTCCACAGGACGGCCACGTTAAACAGGACTGCGAGATCGCTGCCGGCAAGCGATGGCTGGAAAAGAACGGAGCTTTCTATAATAACGGCAACACCACGATACTGGGCGACGATCTCTATGCTCATCAACCCTTCTGCCGCCGCGTCATGCTCTACGGCTACCACTACATTTTCACCTGCAAACCTGACTCGCATACCCACCTGTCCAAGTGGATCGAACAACTCGAACCGGGTAAAGATATACATACGGTGAATATGCGGATCAAAAACAAGAACAAGTGGGAAAATCATGTCTATCGCTACACCAACACCGTTCCACTGGTGGAGGGCGAAGACGCACTGAAGGTCAACTGGTGCGAGGTAACCATTACCGATCAGAAAGGCAAACAGATCTACCATAATTCAGTCATCACCGACTGGAAAATCACCGACAAGAATGTTGCCGGCATCGTTGCCGCAGGCCGGGCCAGATGGAAGATCGAGAACGAAAGTAACAACACCCTTAACACCGCGGGTTATAATCTTGAACACAACTTCTGACACGGCAAGGAACACCTCTCGTCTCTACTTGCGGCCATGAACATCCTCGCCTTCCTGTTCCACTCCTTCATGACCTTCTGCGATGAATCCTATCGATTGATCCGCGCCGAACTGCCCACCCGTAAGACTTTCTTCGAACATATCCGCACCCTGACATATTACATCAACTTTTCGTCCTGGGCCGCCATGATGGACTTCATGATGCGCGGCCTTGAAATTGGTCCTTACGAGGTGAAATGAAAGCAACGGGTGTACTGTGCCCTGATGACATCATCGTGTCCTTTTGTGCGGATTATTGCCCAACGAGACTCAATATGACGTTGTCCAAACGTAAAAAGAACTGGCTCACATCAGCCTGCCCGGCAAACTCCGACCACAAAGATCGAGAAATGTTTCTTTTCGTTCTTGCCCCCCCCCGATCAACTGCTAATCTCTTCACGAAATTGACCCAAAAAGGGCATAATGAGAATTGTTGT
>JBFZFB010000126.1:0-6457 GCA_041306605.1 Lentisphaerota bacterium
GTCTGCCTCAGATGGATATTCTGGAAATGCCCTATGTTGGCGGCGCTCTCTCGATGATTGTGCTGCTGCCAAAGGAGATCGATGGCATTCAGAAGGTCGAGCGGGAACTGTCGGCGGATAGAGCATGTTGCGATTGAATGTGGCCTCAAAATATCGTGAAAGTTTAATGAAAACGGCATTTTTGTGGTTTTCTGACGGCTACGACATTAATTAATATGCTCTAGGGAATATATTGGTTTATGGTATACCCCTCCGCCTCCCAGCAGGGTGGAGTTTGCGGCGTTTACGATGGCATCAACGGCAAGAGTGGTTATATCGGCTCTTATTGCTTTCATTTTTCCGGCGGTTGCTTTACTGCTGTGCTTTCCGGCTGGTGAGGGGTTGCGGAAAATGTTTCTGACATTTTATCCGCGAGATATTCTGCAACAGCCTTGCAGCCATGTTCATTCGGATGAATATCGTCAAAATAGTAAACATCTGTTTTGTCTTTTAGCGCCTGAACAAGCGGCGGTGTGAGGGACGTGTAGTCAATATTGTTTTCCCGGCAATAATCGTCAAGCAGGTTGTCAATATTGTTGCAGTTTTCGATTAGCGCTTTTGCGTAGCGCATGGCCTCCAGAATGTCATTTTGTTTACCGGTAAGGCTGAGCAGTTCATTTGTCATGCTGTTGGACTGGAAATACAATCCGTACACATGGGCTTTGGACGGCCAGAGCAGGACTTTTAGAGTTGAATGATTGTTTTTGCACCATGTCTGGGCTTTTCTGATTGATTCAAGAGTAGCCTGCCATCCGGGCATTGTCCGGATTTGTTCTTTTGGCAGTGTCAGTCTGTTCATAAAGACCGGCATGAAAGACATGGTGTTCTGCCGGGACGCGCTGGGTGAATAGGTTCTTTGCGATGCGGATTTTTCAAAAAAGCTTTCGTACCATTTCCAGACAATTAATCTGTTTGCGAATGGTTCCCGGTTTAACAGGAAAGAGTTGTAAGACAGGCCCGATTTTTGCCATTCCAACCAGCAATCAGCGTCCCATGGGTCGTTTCCTTCGAATATTGTGAAGACAAGGCACGTTGGAACATGTTGAGCGCCGAATTTTTCCAGTATGCATAAGGATTCCGGCGGGGATATGCCTCCTTTGCCCAGTGATATGTGGGTTTTATGAAGCAGATTCGCCAGAAGGGCTGTCCATCTCTGCTCATGCGGCAGATGTTCCATTGCGGTGAAAGAGTCGCCTATAAAGAGCAGGTCAACTGATCCGCTGATGTTTCCGGGATTGGCAAAGCCGTCACGGTCGGTGGTGTATTCGTACGATTGATATATATCATCCGATTCGTACAGCACGGGCATTATGGACGCGAATACATTTTTTTTGCTTTTCGACATCCATTGTTTTTCGTTCGGGTAGGAGGGGTATCGCACGCCGGGATGTTGTATTGATGATCTTGCTGACGGAAAATCAAGAAAGGCGCCGCCTGCCGCAAGGGAGCTTTTGACATGAGGCGGTATCAGCTGAGGGTTGGATCGAAGCATGAATTCAAGCACTGTAAGCGATAGCAGGACGGAAATGCCGAGCAGAAAAAGTTTGGTCAGCCGGTGTTTTCTTTTTATCTTGTCGTGCGAGCCAAGGCACACAGTGAGCAGTATCATTGCGGTGCACCAGATAACGCATAGACTGAAATAGCTTGCCGAGTATAATCCTACCGTAAGTTTTCCCGCCGGATTGCTTGTCGGTTTGGCAAACGGCAGAAACGCAAGAAGCAAAATGATAATACGCAGAATTCTCAAAGTTCCACCTTTTTTAATATAACCGATTTAACAGATTCTTGGCAATGCTTCTCCTGTCGGCACGTCAATTATGCGTTCTCCGCCGGTTCTGGTTTTCATGAGGACTATTCCGGCCGGTTCTGCTGTAATATTCCCGATAATACACGCGTCTTGCCCCAGCGGGTGAGACCGGATTATTCGCAGAACTTCATTTTTATCGTTGTCCGAACAGATGACAATGGCTTTTCCTTCATTGGCCACGGCAATGGGTTCCAGACCCAGCAGATCGCACGCGCCGCGAACAGAGTTTTTAACCGGTAGTGAAGATTCGGTCACTGTAATGCCGCAGGAAGATGCTTCCGCTATATCGCAAAGTGCAGCGGCAACTCCGCCTCGTGTAGGATCTCTCAGGCAATGGATGCCGGGTATCTTCTCGAGCACGCGGCTGATCATGTCCCATAGTGGCGCGACATCACTTGTCAGTTTTGATTCCAGACGAAGCCCCTCGCGCAGATTTAAAACGGCCATTCCATGGTCGCCAATGGAGCCTGTGACAATAACCGCGTCACCCGGCCTTGCGTTAGATACGGCAACATCCACTTTTGGCAGTCTTAATCCGATACCGGTGGTGTTGATGAACAATCCGCCTTCCTGTTCATGCTGTGAGTCGTTTTTATGAGAGAGGGCCGATCTATTTTTTCGCCGTTCAATGACTTTTGTGTCGCCGGTGACAATTGCGACACCTGCGGCAGAAGATGTTTCCTTGATGGAGTGAATGATTTTCCGGAAGTCGGAAATAGGGAGACCTTCCTCTATGATCAATGCGAGGCTCATGTATTTGGGTTCAGCTCCTTGCATGGCCAGATCGTTGACTGTGCCGCACACCGCGAGTTTGCCGATGTCGGCGCCCGGGAAGAAAATGGGGTCTATGACATAAGAGTCTGTTGTGAACGCGATATCCTTTTGAGGCAAGGTGATGCATGCGCTGTCATCAAGTTGCGCCAGAATGGGATTGTTAAGCTCTTGAAGAATGATTTCTTCTATTATCTTTTTGGTCAACAATCCGCCGCCGCCGTGGCCCATGAGCACGATTTCATTATTGTTAGCGGTGGTGTTTTTCATGTTCTTAATATAAAAGGGACTGGACTGTAATGAAACTAATTATTTCTTTTTATCGCGCCGGGTATACTTGAAATACGCGGCGCATGTTCCTTCGCTTGACACCATGCAGGCTCCAATCGGGCTGGACGGCGTGCATTTTCGGCCGAAAAGCGGGCAATCGGCGGGCAATTTGACACCGCGCAGAATATCGCCGCAAATGCATCCATGTTCACTGGCGGATGGCGTTGGTTTTATTTCCGGAAAGGTTTTTTGCGCGTCATGGGCGGCGTATTTATCGCGTATCTTAAGACCGCTGTCAGGTATAGTGCCGAGCCCGCGCCATTGTGCGTCTGATTTTTCAAAGACTTCACTGCATAAATCCTGCGCGGTTACATTGCCTTCCATGGTGACACTGCGCGTGTATTCAATTTCAACTTTCGCCTGACTGCCGGCGATCTGGCGGAGGATCATGGTAATAGCGCGTGCCATGTCGGCGGCCTCAAAACCGGCAATCACGCACGGGATGTGATGCCGGGCGCATATTGGTTCGTATGCTTTGGCGCCTATGATTACACTGACATGACCCGGGCACATAAAACCGTCTATGCGCAGATCGCCTCCGGCTGGCAGAGCCAGCATGGCTTCGGGAATTGTTTTATGCGCGCACAGCACGGAGTAGTTCGCAACGCCGGATTGTAGGGCTTCTTTAATGGTCCAGGCAACGGTTGGTGCTGTGGTTTCAAAACCTACTCCGAGAAACACGATTTTTTTTCCCGGTTGCTCCTTTGCCATATTAAGAGCGTCAAGCGGGGAATATACCACCCGCACATCAGCTCCGCGCGCTTTGGCATGTTCAAGCGACATCCGGCTTCCGGGCACTTTCAGCATATCGCCGAAAGTGGTTATTACTACATCAGGTTCCTCAGCTATGGCTATTGCCAGATCAAGAAAATCGTTTGGCGTGACACATACTGGACAGCCCGGCCCTGATAAGAGACTTACATTTTCAGGCAGGAGCGACCGGAGCCCTGTGCGGAACGCGGCCATGGTATGAGTGCCACAGACTTCCATAAGCTTTACGGGCCGCCCAATGGTTCCGGCAAGCGATAGCATTTCTTTGATTATATCATTCTTCATTTCCCGTTTCACATCTGAATAGTTGCCATGATTTCATTAAATTCCTGCACGTCGGCTTCGGACCATTTTTGGATGGCAAACCCGGCATGAAGCAGAACATAGTCGCCGATTTTAGGGGCCTGAATAAGAGAAACGTTGCTTTGGCGGCGCACGCCTTCTATTTCAACAATTGCGTCGTTTCCATTAAGTTTCACTATTTTAGCAGGCACAGCCAGGCACATAACAAACAACCTCAATTTCTCAGTCTTTTCTTTCCGCTCTTGTATCTATTTAGCCATCCGAAGAAAATATTTCAAATATTTAGACCCTCGCATACTCCGGGTCTAAAGACAAGATTACCCTCGTTTCCCTCCGGGTCAAGAGACAGGATAATATTTTTTTAATATTCAATTTTCTTTGCCATGTTTCGTAACTTTTACAGCGCCAACTTACCGAAAGAGCTTTCTGATCCGGATATTGCAGTACGGCGCAATATCTGCCCACAGGGCCGATCTTTCGGCGCAAAGCGCTGAAAATCGGGATTAACCCCGAGGCTGCGCTTTACCTGCAATATACAGGTATATCCTGTTATCCAGTCTGTCTAATTTCTTCTGCAAATGGCTTAATTCTTACCCGCTCTTCTCGCCAGCGCCACTGCGGCCTGACCGAGCGCGATGCTTATATCGCTTGGCGGCAGAAGAAAATGACTGTATGTCTCAAAACCCGTTTCATCAAGCATGCGCGTCATCAGGTTCAAGAGCCGGACATTCTGAAATACTCCACCTGACAATACAACTTTTTTTATTCCTTCCGCGGATCTTATCTTGTCGCATACTGCCGCGGCGGCAGATGCCACGGTGTTGTGGAAAGCGGAAGAGATGCGCCCCTTATCCGTGCAGTTGTCAATATCGCTGACAATTTGCCGGATCATAGGCCCGAAATCCAGAATGCCGTTGCTGATGTCAAATGGATAAACAAAGTCAGTGTCTTCAGCGGCGGCATTTTGCAGATTGATGGCGGGTTCGCCGGGATGAGCGATTTCATCCCCGCACAGTCCGAGCATGGCGGAAACGATATCAAAAAGCCGGCCCGCGCTGGAGGTTAAAGGGGAACGTAATTTATTTTCGATCATGTGGCGGATAATCCGGTGCGTCTCACTGTCAATGGCGGGCAGGACGCGTTTCGCGGTTTTTCCGTCATCGTCAAACTCGGTTAGCAGACAGCTTAATGCCATGCGGTGCGGGTGGATGGTTGCCTGATCGCCGCCGGGCAGATGGTATTGTTTGAAGTGACAAGCTCTTTTGTAGTCTGCAAGATTGGCTGTGAGAAACTCGCCGCCCCACAGTGTGCCGTCGTCGCCCAGTCCCATGCCGTCGAGTGCAATACCGATCACGGTTTCATTCAGGTTGTGTTCGGTCATACATGCCGCGATATGCGCGTGATGGTGCTGGACGGCTGTCAGTTTTTCAAATGCCGACTGCCGGGCATAGCGGGTTGTCACATAGTCAGGATGCATATCATGAGCGGCTGTTTCGGGCTGGACTTTCAGCAAGGCTGACAATTCATTGATGGAGTCGAGATATGCCTTGTAATTGGCGTAATGTGTCAGATCTCCGTTATTCGGGGAAACATAGGCTTTTTTCCCGCTGGTTATGCAGAACGCGTTGTTGCCTTCAGTTCCACATCCAAGCACGCAGGGTCCGTCAAGTGGCATATTGACGGGTTCAGGCATGGTCCCGCGCGAACGGGTGAGCGGCTGTTTATTTTTGAGATCAGTTTTCACCGATTGTGGCAGTCCAGTTGATCCAGTCGGTCAATCCTTCTCCGGATTTGGCAGAGACGCGGAATATGGGGATTCCGGGATTGACGCGCTTAATATGTGACACGCATTTATTGATATTAAAGTCCAGATAAGGGACGAGGTCCATTTTGGTTAAGACTACGGCTTTGGCTTCGCGGAAGAGCAGGGGGTATTTCAGTGGTTTATCTTCGCCTTCGGTCACGCTGAGGAAAGCTATTTTGGCGTGTTCGCCGATATCGAATTCGGCGGGGCAGACGAGGTTGCCGACGTTTTCAACTATTATCATATCGAGTTCAGGGAGCGGCAGGTCCTTGAGTGCGTGGTGGACCAGTTTAGCTTCGAGGTGGCAGGCGCCGCCGGTGAGGAGCTGGCTGACGGGGATATTGAGGATGGCGAGCCGTTCGGCGTCTAGTGTTGTTTCCACGTCGCCTTCGAGAACGGCGAGACGGGCTTTACCGGTCAATTTGGAAACAGTTTTTTCGAGGAGGGTTGTTTTGCCACAGCCGGGCGAGCCGATAAAGTTCAGCATGCGCAATTTATTTTCCTTGAGCAATGCGCGGGTTTTGCCGGCCCATTCCTCGTTAGCTCCCATAAGGTCTTTATAAACCCTGATATTCTTATTCAAGACGCTACTCCTTGTAATCGGATTGTACTTACCTGAATTTTGCACCAAA
>JBFZFB010000127.1:0-16811 GCA_041306605.1 Lentisphaerota bacterium
GACCCGGAAGGTCATCCGGACCTGAGGGGAAGGTCATCCGGACCTGAGGGGAAGGTCATCCGGACCTGAGGGGAAGGTCATCCGGACCTGAGGGGAAGGTCATCCGGACCTGAGGGGAAGGGCTCCGCTCCGGCCCTGAGGGCGGACCTGAGGGGAGTACACGAAGGTCTAATATCTTCTGCAAATGGCTTAATTCTTACAACCCTCCTAGCGGCCGGTTTTCACCGGCACGGCGTTAATATCATACCCGGCCTGAGAAATATACTTAACACTGATGAATTTGCCAATGTCTTCCTTGCGGACAGTACGAACAATTATTTCACTATCCACCTCCGGCGCCTGCTTTTGAGAACGCCCCGCGCCCGGCCTCTCAACCAGAATCACGGCCTCTGTTCCGATAAGTTTCCTGATTTTCCGGTCCACTATCTCCTTCTGCGCCATCATAATGCGTTTCCGCCGTTTTTCCGCGGTCCGGCGCTCCGGCCGGTCCGCCATGTCAAACGCCGGTGTGTCCTTTTCCGGAGAATAGACAAACACGCCCAGATGATCAAATTCCGTTTCTTTCACAAATTCCAGCAGATGCTGAAAATGTTCTTCTGTTTCCCCAGGAAACCCGACAAGGCAGGTTGTGCGCAAGGCAATACCGGGGATTGCCACCCTCAGCCGGCCCGCCATTTCCCGCACGTGCTTCACGCTGTCTGCGCGGCCCATGGCCTTCAAAACCGCGGGGTGACTATGTTGAACCGGCACGTCTATATACGGACACACCTGCGGTGTTTCCGCCATGGCGGATATCAATTCGTCCGTTATGCTGGAAGGATACCCGTAAAGCAGTCTGATCCAGAAATTTCCGCCAATATCACTGATCAGGCGAATAAGCCGGGCGAGATTCATCCCGCTTTTCAAGTCGCGGCCGTAAGCCGTGATGTCTTGCGAGATAAGGTTCAGTTCCTTTATTCCGTTCGCGAGAAGATGTTCCGCTTCTTTTACAATCGCCGGGGCGGTACGCGACCGGTGTTTGCCTCTTATGGCGGGTATCGCACAGAACGCGCAATGATGATTACAGCCTTCGGCAATTTTTAAATAAGCGTAAGGCGCTCCGGTCAGGACCAGCCCGGGAAGCGCCGGTTCAAATAATCTGTTGGCATCACGCGAAATTTCCAGAATATCACGACTGCCTGACGCCAGTTTGCCGGCTATTTCCGCCACACGGTCCAGCTCATTTAGCCCGATAAATCCATCCACATCCGGCAGGCTTTTTCTGAGTTCGTCCTTGTATCTTTGCGCCATACAGCCGGCAACAAGAACTGCGCGGCATGATCCTGTTTTTTTCAAACTGCAGGCCGACCGTATTCCTTCCATTGATTCTTCACGCGCATCCTCTATGAACGCGCATGTGTTGACAATGATAATGTCCGCCTTTTCAGGCGAGGCCAGCTTCATGTTGTTTTTCAGCAGTACGCCGGCCATCACCTGTGAATCCACAAGGTTCTTGGCACAGCCAAGACTGAAAAAACCGACCGTTATGGTATTGTTGCCGTCTTTTCTTTTCATATCATTGGTATCTATTTAGCCATCCGAAGAAAAAATTTCAAATATTCTGACAGGATGACCCTCAGGTCCGGAGGACCTTCCGGGTCCGAGGACAGGATAATATTTTTCAATGTTCCATCTTCTTTGCCATGTTTCGTAACTTTTACAGCGCCAACTCGCCGAAAGAACGTTTTGATATTCTGTATTCAGTCCTGCCCTATGAAGTTCCAGAAATAAACATTTCTCTTATATAGATTCCAGAAAGCCAAAGCCCATTTCATTATAGACCCTGCAAGCACAACCAATGATTTTTTCTGTTATATCTTTATATTCCATCCCTTTGGCTTTCTGTACAAAAAGATTAACATGATAAATCCTGTCATCCTGTCAAATTCTTTCTGTAAAAGGAAATCCGTTGCCTGCCCGCCATGCCGGTTTTTGCGGATTAATCAAGATAATCATCCGGCGGATTAACCGCTGCGCGCAGTTCTTTCTGCGTTCCCCCTCCGGCTTCAACGGTCTTTTCAACGCCCCCCCGGGCGCACCGGCTGACTGTTGAAATCAGCAGAATAATAACAAATATAAGTCCCAAAATCATAAAAACTGTCTTCACCGGCGCGTCTTCAAATTTGAACGCGAACACCTCTTTCCGGTAGATGTTTATTTTATCGCCAAACAGTTTTGAAATTTTCTGCGCAAATCCGGAACATGTTTGCGCCACCATTTTTTTGATTTCGCTGGAAGACAACCCCGGTGCCGGCTCACGCCATGTCCGCTTTTCGCGCGGTATGTGTGAGAATAAATCCGGATCCTGTGCCGGTTGTTGTTTCTTCTCCGGTTCAGGTGTCGCCGCTTTTGCCGGCGCCGGTGCCGGCTTCGGGGTTGGGGCCGGAGGAATTACTTCCTTCTTGTGCAAAATCACATCCCCTGTTTCTTCAATCTTTGGGGCCCCGTCTTTTTTTTCCGGCTTTTCCCCCGCGCGCGAAGAAATCGGCTGACCGCCAAGAAAAGCAAATCGTTTGTGTTCCTGCGGTTTGGGAATTTCTTCTACCGCGGGTTTTTCCGATTCTGTTTCCTTGGGAGCAAATTCAGCAACATACTGGTCAAGCAGAGGCTTGGGGTCCAGGTTGACATGTTCCGCGTAAAGTTTAATAAAGCCTTTGCAGTATATGGGCGCAGGTATACGGTCGAACTGGTTTTTATCTATGGCTTCCACCGTCTGTGTCTTCATCCGTGTGGCCGCTGCAACCTGAGACGCTGTATAGTTCAAACCCTCGCGGGCTTTTCGTAACTGTTCACCAATAGTCATTTTGTTTCCGGTCCCGTTACGTGAGGAAAAACCCCGCGCGCAAGCAGGAGTTATTCTTCAGTTTCTGTTGGTTTGTCTTCCTGTTCCTGATTATTACCAAAATCCAAATCATCATTACCAGCCGCATTTTGTGACATATTGCTGTCCAAATCAATAAGGATTTCTCGCGGATCTGAACCCCGCGGGGGCCCCACTATTCCGCGTTCTTCAAGAATATCCATTATACGGGCCGCGCGCGTATAGCCGATTCTAAGCCTGCGCTGAAGCGATGAAGTGGACGCGCGCTGTGTTTCCCGGATAATCTCGGTTGCCTGCGTCAGCAAATCATCATCTTCTTCGTCGGACATGGTGGTATTGCCGGGTTTTTCTATTTTCTCATGAATTTCCATTTCAAATTCCGGGCCGGCCTGTTCCTTGATGAACGCCACTATCCTCTTTATCTCATCGTCGGTTGTCATGGCGCCCTGCGCGCGCACTACCTTGCTGCTGCCCGGCGGCTGATACAACATGTCGCCGCGGCCCAGCAGTTTCTCGGCGCCTATCGCGTCAAGAATCGTCCGGCTGTCCACTTTCTGCGCAACTTGAAAAGCGATACGGGCCGGGAAATTGGCCTTTATTGTGCCGGTTATCACGTTCACAGAAGGACGCTGTGTGGAAAGTATCATGTGAATGCCGACTGCCCGTGACAACTGGGCAAGACGCGCGACACAGTTTTCTATTTCCGCCTGATCCGCGAGCATCAGGTCTGCCAGTTCGTCTATGACAATCACTATATACGGCACTCTGGCCGGTATTTTGTTTTCCTTCTCAGCGCCGGTGTTCTGAGTGGCAAACATGTCTTCCTGTTTCACCACCGGCCGGTTGTTGAATCCTTCTATATTTCTGACGCCGACCCGCGCGAAAAGTTTGTACCGTTTTTCCATTTCATTTATCGCCCACCTCAAACCTATCGCTACTTTTTTCGGGTTCGTAATCACAGGTACCACCAGATGCGGCAGATTGGCATAAACAGAAAACTCGACAATTTTCGGATCCACCAGTAGAAGGCGCATTTCATCAGGCCTCCGCGCCATAAGAAGACCTGCAAGCACGGAATTCATGCAAACAGTTTTACCGGCACCGGTTGCACCGGCTATCAGCAGATGCGGCATGTCGGCCAGGTCTGCAATAATGTCTTCGCCTCCAACGTTTTTGCCGAGCACAAGGGGCAGTTTCGCCCGGTTGGTATCCCATTTTTCCCCTTCGATAATTTCGCGTATGCCCACGGTTTTCGCCGTGGCGTTAGGCACTTCTATACCCACAACACCCTTGCCGGGTATCGGCGCCTGAACCCGCACGTTGGTTGCTTTCAAGGACAATGCCAGATTATTCGCCAGGCTGGCTATACGCTCTACACGGATGCCGGGCGCCGGCAGAAGCTCATAACGGGTAACCACGGGCCCCTTTTCAACATTCGTGACTTCCGTCTCTATGCCGAACTCTTTCAGGGTTTCCACCAGAATTTTTGACGTCAATCCTGTATCAACCGTAATTTCTTTTCCTGACGACAATTGAATCGAATCCAGTAAACTGATGGGCGGAAGCTGATAACCTGAAAGATCTTCACGCGGAGCGGCGACTTCACGTTCGGCAGGTTTTTCTTTCTTCGCCTGCATCATTTTTTTCGGCAGAAGCTCCTTGGCGGCTTTGAGAAATCCGGATTCCTCGGCTGGCGCTGACGCCGTGGCTGGTTCCTGAACTGGAGCCTGTTTAGGCTCGGGCGCCGGCCTGGATTTTACTTCTTCCTGCCGCAGGTGTTGACGCCTGATTTCTTCTTTTCTTATAGACTCTTCCAGTTGTTTGCGGCGTTTTTCAATATCACGGTTTTCCTTGTCTATAAGCTGACGCCTGTCCTGGCGGCTGTTTATAAATTCATTTGTTTTTTCCTTAAATGATGCGATCGCGGCGGCAAAAGAAAGGCTCAGCTTCGCCATGTTGCGCATTTCGACAAGCATGATCAGCGAGACAATAAAAACGGACCATGTCATTATTCCGGTGCCGACAGGGCTCAGCCATTTGATCAGAAAACCTTTCATCAGAATTGTGCCAAGAAAACCGCTGGTGGCGTCACCTATATTCAGGTGGGTCCTGACCGGGGCCCACTGGTCGGGATACAATTCGGGGATCAAGCCCAGCGCCAGCAGCATTGCCGAACACCATGTGATCCGGGGCCATACCCGCCCTTCGCGGTGCACAATAAAAATAATGCCACAGACAAGACACCATACAGGAGTCAAGTAAGCGCCGACTCCGAACAGAGAAAACAAAAGAAACGACAGCCACGCTCCGACCAGTCCTATAAGATTGCTCGGCGGGGTCTGTCCGTCGGCATGCAGAAAACTGATATCCTTCCAGTTATATGAAAAAATGCTGAGCACGCTGAAAACAAACAGTATCAGCAGTAGAACGCCCCACATGCATCGCAGGCTTTTTTCAGTATCATTTTTGCCGGCCATTTTTTACTCCGTAAGCATATCTTCCAGCACAGCCTCATCCTTTTCGTCTTCTTTTTTCTTTTCGCTGTCGCTGAATTTCACATTTGCGCCGAAACCCACTTCAACTTGAGATGGCTCCACTGCCGCGGTAACATTCAATATATCCTGCAGATGGACTTCCACCGTTACTTTATGAATTTTGGAAGTATCCAGTCCGGTGCAATCAACAAATACTTTTACCATTCCGGGTGTAATACCCTCCAGACTTTTTTCACTGCCATGCAAAGAAACATTCACCGTATCCGGCAGGCACACAACATCGTTTGGAATGTCCTGCTCCATAATCGCGTAAACTTTCATGCCCGGCATATTGCGGGTAGCCGATTCTGTGATAATGTTCACCGTCACATTTACTTCCGTCGGTGTCATTTCGCATAAATCACTTTCTATAGGGCAGGATACTACGATCGGCTTTGAAAAAGATGTTTTGCATCCCTCAACATTAACAGCTTCTGTTTCCACAATCTTAATGTTGGCCAGACGTTGTTTTGGGCCGATCAGCGTTACTTCGCGCGGATTGTAATCTATTTCCACTTTACCTACTCCCGGCTGGCCCACCACAGGCGGCGGCGCGATAGGAACTATCTTTTTCACCTTCCGGTCAAAACTGACATGAACCCATTCCGGCGATACGCTCACGGCCCTGACGCCCGGCCCGGCTTTGTGGTTCACGTTGCCCGGACTTATAGCCACACGTCTCGGGGCCCCTTCCGAGTTAGGCTTGGTATCCACCACAACTTCTGTCTGTTCAGGATCCAGCTTATCAAGATCAACGGAAGACCCGCGGAATGTCACCTCAACCGATTTCACAGAGTCATGCATTGTGACCCAGTTTTCCGCCATTACTTTCAGAGGTAAACTGTAAACCACCTTGTCGCTGGTCACCCCGCGAATACCATAAAAAGTGAGCAGAGCCACTATCGTGGCCAGCACCTTCAACGACCAGTTATGCAATAGAAGATTCTTTAACGCCTGTTTCACGCCGTCAGCCATTTGTCTTCTCCTGTCCTGTAAGATGTTCCGATTTGGCAATGCCTTCCGGCGTCAGATCAAGCTGTTTCTGAGCGCGCCGCCATACACTGCCGGACAAATGCTCCCTCAAAACCGATACCAAAAACTGTTTTAAATGTTCACCGTCCAGTCCGCTGCTTAAACGGCCTCTGTAACAAACAGAAATATTTCCGGTTTCTTCCGACACAACTATTACTGCCGCGTCCGTCTCTTCGCTCATGCCTATCGCCGCTCTGTGTCTTGTGCCCATAGTCTTACTGATATCAGCTTTATACGACAACGGGAACACACACCCTGCCGCAAGAATACGGTTGTTGCTTATAATCACACCGCCGTCATGAAGCGGAGTATGCGGAAAGAAAATACTGGCAAGCAGTTCCGGTACCACGGAAGAATCCAGCTTTGTCCCTGTCTCCTGCACCGCACGCGTCCCTATTTCTCTTTCTATCGCGATCAGGGCGCCCACTCTGTGCGTCGCCAGCTGTTCAACAGCCTGCACAACATGATCTATCACCGTGCGCTGTGCCGCCGAAGCGTGAAACAGCGGCTGTGTGCCGAGTTCTGCCAGAGCCCGCCTGATTTCGGGTTGAAAAATAACAAGCAGAGCGACAGCCAAACCGACGGAAAATTTTCTCAAAAGCCAGTTGAGCTCAACCCACTGCAGAAGATGCGTGGCGCTGATTAGAAATATGAGAAGTATGGTAAGCCCGACCAGTATCTGTGCGCCGCGCGTGCCGCGGAAGAAAATAAAAATGTAATAAAACACCAGAGCAAGAACGGCCACCTGAAGAACACCGCTCAAACCAAAAGATACTATACTGTTCCACAAAGCCATGATTACACCTTCTGTCCACCCTTTAAAGCCGCCACAATCCTGACTGCGTCAAAGGACTCCTTCACGTCATGCACTCTAACTATATCAGCTCCATGCAAAATACAAAATACCATCGCCGCCAGACTGCCGGCCTGCCGCCCGTCCGCTTCACGGCCTGTCAGTTTCCCCAGAAAACTTTTACGTGACAGTCCTACAACCACCGGCCTGCCGCAAGCCCCGATCTCCTTCAGTCCCGCAAGCAAACTTATATTATGCTCCAGCGTCTTCCCGAAACCAATACCCGGATCAACAACCATCGTTTCGCGCTTCAGGCCTGACGCCTCCAGCTCTCTAACCCGTTTTCCCAAGTAACTGCTCACTTCAGCAGTAACATTGTCATATCCCGGATTCACCTGCATCGTGCGTGAATCACCCTGCCTGTGCATCAGCACCACACCCGCCCCGGCTTTCCCGGCAACCGCCGCCATTTTCGGGTCATGCGTCAGCGCCGACACATCATTTATTATCGAGGCTCCCGCTTCCAGCGCGCGCGCGGCCACTTCACTCTTCATCGTATCAATTGAAATAACCGCGTTCGTTTTCCTTTTCAATTTTTCAATGACCGGTATCACCCGTTCGATTTCAATCTGTGCCGGAACTTCTTCCGCCCCCGGCCGGGTTGACTCGCCTCCAATGTCCAAAATATCGGCGCCTTCTTCAACCATAATCAATCCGCGCTCAACCGCTTTATCGGCGTCCATATATCTGCCGCCGTCCGAAAATGAATCGGGGGTGACATTTAGAATACCCATTATCAAAATCCGTTCCGGAATCTGAAAAACATGATCCCGGCAAACCCACACCTGCCGCTGAACTGTTCTCTTAATTTCCGGGTTTGTCATCCGATCCTATCACCTGTTTTTCCGGTTTTTCCACGGTTTTGCCGCCATTTTCCAGCTTGTTTTTTTCGGCATCAGCTTTTGCCCGCTCTTCATCGGAAAGAATGCGGCTGTATTCCATAATCTCGTCAACGTCACGGCCTTCAAGGGTTTCACGCTCCAGCAGAAGCTCCGCTATTTTTTCCAGCTTATCACGTTTGTTGATTATAATATCCTTGGCGCGGTTGTACGCCTTTTCGAGCTTGCCCCGAATCTCCGCGTCTATCTTCTTCGCCGTTTCTTCGCTGTAATTCTGCGTCCGCGAAATTTCCCGGCCCAGAAACATGAGTTCCTCGTTCTCGCCGTAAGTCTGCGGCCCCATGTTTTCACTCATGCCCCACTGACAAATCATTTGCCGCGCGATGTGAGTGGCCGCCTTCAGGTCTGAACTAGCGCCGGTTGTCATCTCGTTGAACACCGTCTCTTCCGCCACGCGGCCGCCCATCATTCCCGCAAGAATGCCTTCCAGCTTTGTCTTGCTTTCAAGGTACTGGTCTTTTTCCGGCAGCTGCATCGTCGCGCCGAGATACGCCACACCGCGCGGGATGATCGTTATCTTGTGCAAAGGCTCACTCTCTTCCACAAGAAACATCACAAGCGCGTGACCCGATTCGTGATAAGCTGTTATCTTTTTCTCCTTGTCGCCCAGCACACGGCTCCGGCGCTCACGGCCCCACTTGACCTTGTCGCGCGCTTCTTCAAGATGCTTTGTTTCAACCGCCTCTTTGCTGGACCTTGCCGCCAGCAGAGCGGCTTCATTTAAAAGATTTTCAAGATCAGCGCCGGAAAAGCCGGGGGTGCCCCTGGCCAGCCGCCGAAGATCCACATCTTTCGACAGCTTGATGTTCTTGCTGTGTATTTTCAAAATCGCTTCACGCCCGTCTATCATCGGCAGATCTATCACTATCTGCCTGTCAAAACGGCCCGGCCTCATAAGGGCAGGATCAAGCACATCCGGCCGGTTGGTGGCCGCCAGAATTATCACACCTTCCTGCGATTCAAATCCGTCCATTTCAACAAGCAGTGCGTTCAGCGTCTGCTCCCGCTCGTCATGGCCGCCGCCTATTCCGGTGAACCGGCTGCGCCCGACCGCGTCAATTTCATCAATAAAAATAATGCACGGCGCGCTCTTTTTGCCCTGCTCAAACATGTCACGCACGCGCGATGCACCGACGCCGACAAACATTTCAACAAAGTCCGAACCGCTGATATTGAAAAACGGAACATCCGCCTCGCCCGCAATGGCCCTTGCAAGAAGTGTCTTGCCGGTTCCCGGCTGACCCATTAACAGAACGCCTTTGGGAATGCGCCCGCCAAGCATTGTAAATTTCTTGGGGTCTTTGAGAAACTCCACAATCTCTTCAACTTCCTCCTTGGCTTCATCTATTCCCGCGACATTGGCGAATGTTACTTTGTTCTTCGCGCGGTTAAGCTGTTTGGCTCTGCTCTTGCCGAAACTAAGCGCGCCGTGCCCGGCCGCGCGCATCTGCCGCATGATCAGAAAATACAGGAATCCGAAAATCAGAACTACCGGCAGAACACTTGAGACAAGCGACCAGAAATACGGGTTGCCCGACACATACTTCCAGTTGATGTTATGCTCGCCGAGATATTGCTCCAGTCTGTCGCCGGCTCTTACAATAACTTTGAACTTTGCCGTCGCGTTCGGAGTATTAGCGTCCTTCAGATAATAATCGCCGCGTATATAATCAACACCGGATGCATCCCGCACGATTTCACAGCTTTTGATCTTGCCGCCGGCCACCAGAGCCATGAAATCAGGACTGTAATTCATCTTTTCATAGCCGTCCTTGTTCTGACGCCAGAAAAAGAACATGGTTATAAGAAGAGAAAACACAACAAACCATGTCAGCATTCCCCTCGCATTTACAGGTTCCGGCACAGCGTCCTGCGGTTTGCGGGGCGGGGTTTTCTTCAAATCCGGCGGTTCCGGAGGAAGCGGGGGTTTTTGTTCCTGTTGCGGCTCTTTTTGCTCTTTTTCCATAATAGATTCTACTCCCTATTTAACCTGACGAAATGAGCAAGTTATATTACTCTTCGCAATTCCACCGGTCAACAACAGAGATTAAAATCTCAATATTTACCGGGTTTACCAGCCTTATGACACCTTGCAAAAAACAGAAACTTATGATACTATTTAATATTGAAATATCCAATTACAGAAATTAACCGGTGTTTGACATTACAATCAGGAGGACGCTTATGAAACGGTTCTTGGTTCTTTTTCTGCTGACAGCCGGTATCTTTCTGTCATTTTGCCGTCCAGCCCCTTCCTCGGATAACTCTTTACTGCCGCCGTCCGCCGCTTTTGACGCGGAGGGTGCTCCCGTCGCGCACATGAAATCACTCGATCAAGTTGAGCCGCGGCGCCTTATTGCTTCGCTCCCGGTTGTGATCACCAACCCCGGCTCCTACTATGTCTCGGCAAATCTGGTCGGTGAGACGAATCAAAACGGCATAACAATTGACGCCGATAACGTGGATTTGGACCTCAACGGCTTTTCCCTGATAGGATCCACCAATAACCCTCTTGAAGCAAACGCCACCCTGCACGGTATTTTGATAGATGACGATCCGATTCATACAAAGATCACCATCCGCAACGGCGTAATACACAACTGGGGCCTCAACGGTATAAGAGGTATTCTCGCCGTGGACTGCAGTATTCTTGGAGTCTATGTGACTTATAACGGCGATTCTGTCAATTACGACGGTATTGCGGCCGGGGCCGGTTGGATTCTATCCGACTGCGTATTGAGGTTCAACGGAGGAAGCGGTATCACAACCACCGGAAGCACCATAATCCGCAGATCTATTGCCCGGCAGAATGATCTGCACGGAATGAACGTATCGTCTGAATCACGGATAACGGACTGCCATGTATCATACAATAAAATGGACGGAATACGCGCCGGCACTGATTCCATGATCCGTGACTGCACAATAATTTCAAACACCAGCAATGGTCTAAATGTCGCAGATGGTTGTGTTATTATGAATAACCTCTGTGCCAATAACGGTAATGCCGGAACCGGTGCCGGTATATTAGCAGGCAGTCAATGCCGCATAGAAAGCAATCATTTGCGCAAAAACCAGTACGGCATCCAGATCACCGGTCTAAACGAAAAGAGTCTTGTTATCAACAACAGCGCGGTACAAAGCACTTTTATGGATTATGACCTCACAGCAAATACCCATTATGGAAAAATAATGACCAACAGCGTCTTGCGCGCCGGGTTTATTCTGACAAATCCCGCGGCCAATTTCTCGCTGTATTAATCTCCTGTGATACGGTTTAGGTCCCCACTATTTTCCCAAAATATCATTTTTTCAATATCAATATAACATGATTTTTTGGGATTGCAATCCAAAAAAAACATGTTATATTAAGAACATGATTAAAAGAATACTATTAAATCGTATAAAACAGCGCATGTTTCAGGGAAGAGCTATTTTACTCTACGGGCCGCGACGCACCGGCAAAACAACTCTGGTTAACCAGCTTTTATCCGAACAACATTGCGACACCATATTTCTCAACGGGGATGAACCGGATGTCCGTCAGATACTTTCAGATGCAACATCTGCCCGTTTGAAAACAATAATAGGCAAAAAGAAAATAGTCGTGATTGATGAAGCTCAGCGCATTCCCAACATTGGCCTTACTATGAAACTGATCACCGACAATTTTCAGGATGTTCAACTGATAGCCACAGGCTCCTCCGCACTTGAGCTGGCATCGCGGACATCTGAACCTCTTACTGGCAGAAAATTTGAATTCACTCTTTATCCCGTCTCGTTCGCAGAACTGTCGGAACACATATCCCTTATTGAAGAGCGCCGTCAAATGGAACATCGCCTTATCTTCGGTTCATATCCTGAAGTGGTTACAAAGCCCGACGATGCAGAGGAGATACTGCGGGAGCTTGCGGGGAGTTATCTTTATAAAGATCTTCTGAATATTGACAACATTGCCAGACCCGTATTGCTTGACAAGCTTGTGAGAGCGCTTGCGCTCCAAGTGGGAAATGAAGTTTCATATAATGAGCTGGCTCAATTATGCGGATCCAACCCAAAGACTATTGAAAAATACGTCCACCTCCTTGAAAAGGCGCATGTGGTTTTTATACTTCCGGCATTTACCCGTAACGCGCGTAACGAAATAAAAAAGGGCAAAAAAATATACTTTATCGATACTGGAATCAGAAACGCAGTAATCGGAAATTGGCTTCCATCATCGTCCAGAACAGACATTGGCGCGCTATGGGAAAATTACCTCATAACTGAGAGGCGTAAACTGCATTTAAATTCCGGTACATATCCTTCCTGTTATTTCTGGCGCACTGCTTCTACGCAAGCGGAAGTGGATTATATTGAAACCGAGACCAGCTTAATACAGGCATGGGAATTTAAATGGGGCAAAATTAAAACCGGTATTCCACAATCATTTAAAACCGCTTACCCTTCAGCCACTGCGTCAATTATCTCGCCGGATAATTTCGACACGTTCCTTTCGCCTTCCTGCAGTCAGGGTTAGAGTTGGTCATGTACGTGCCGGCAATAATGCATGCCACGCCGGCCGCCAGAGAAAAATCCACCGGTTCGCGCAGAAAAATATACCCGCAGACAATTGCCGAAACCGGCACGAAATTTAAAAACACGCCCGCCTTGGCCGCGCCAATAGCCTTAATCCCCTGATAATACCACGTAAAGCCAATCGCTGTGCCAAACAGGCCAAGATAGATAATACCAGCCCAGCCGGTAAGAGTGATACACGCCGCCTTTTGAATCATCCCCTCCATGAGCGCCGGCACAAACAAAAGCGCCGTCCCGGCTATGCAGGAATAAGTCACCGCGCTGAGCGGCGACAACTTGTTCATCGCCCGCTTGCCCAGAAGCGAATATATGATCCAGCTCACCGCACAGCCAAGAACACACCAATCACCCATGCTTATACCGCCTGCCGTCAAAGACCTGTAATCTCCTTTCGAAATTACTATTATCGCGCCGGCCACCGACAACAGAATTCCCGCCATCTTCAACAGAGTCAGCCGCTCCTTGAAAAACAACGCTCCGAACAGGGCTATCACAACAGGATTTATCGCCACTATCGCACCGGCCCGGCCTGCCGTTACAGTCCGCATGCCGGTAAAAAACAAAACGTTATACGCGAAAACTCCGGTCAGCCCGAGCAGGATCACGGAAATTAAAGATTCCCGGGAAAGCGCAGGCAGTCCACCTTCCATTCTGCGTGCAATCCAAACAAGACACAGAGACGCAATCACAAAACGGAAGAAAGCCGCAGTGTATAGCGGAACCACCGGCGCAATAATACGGCCCGCGAGAAATGTCCCGCCCCAGAACAACGCGGTTAACAACAACTTTAAATAAACTATCATGTTCCACCTTCCTGCCTTCTTATCATCGTTTTTTGCCTCTTCCCTTGAACATTAGTTATCGCGCCGGACCGGACCTGGCTTGGATTCATTCCCATACGCCGTTTAAAAACACGCGAGAAATAAAAAGGATTATTAAACCCAACCTCGTATGCCACCTGCGAAACCGTTTTGCCTGTCATTTGCAGCAGATTTTGCGCCTGTTCTATGCGCCGCTTTTCCAGATATTGCATGGGTGTTTCTCCCATCTGCTCCCGAAAGAGATGCGATAACCTGGACTCGGATAGCGAGCTTACTTTCGCCAATTCTTCCAGAACTATGCGCCTGGCACTGTTCTCACACAAATAAGTCAGCACATCCCGTATCCTGTCATCCAGCATTGCCGTCTTGCGCGACGGATTCCACGCATCAGCATGAATCAGTATTTCTTCCAGAACATTCATCATCAAATCCTGCCTTCGATCAAGAATGCCGTATGACATACGCAGGGCATGTTCCATTCTTTTCATCAACTGCTTGCCGAGATTCGCGTCCTTTATTGAAAGAAACATCACCCCGCTGTCCAGTTCCGGCCAGTTCAGCCAGTCATGCCAATGCGGACGCGGTGAAAAACAAAACCAGATATGGTCCCATGCGCCGACCTCAAGATCCATACCGTACTCCTGCTCAACACAAGGCTTGAACACAAGAAAACTGCCCGGCATCAGTGAATGAATCATCTCGCCGGTCCGCACCCATCCCGCACCCGATACGGTATATTCCAACAGCCAGATATTAGTGCCGTCCGCACGGCTTATATGATGCCGGTTATTGAGGTTATTTTGCCCCCGCCCCATGACTCCCGGAGAAAAAATCGAAGGATTTCTTTTCATATAGCAGGATTGTATAGGCAATTAGCAATTCCGGCAATGGATTTATTTCAGCTTTTATTGCATATTATCTCCGTTTTACAGCTATATGTTTTAAATGAAATAGCAACATCGTAACGGAGTTTATATGAAACAGAAACTGCAGTGGGGATTGATTGCTACAGGCGCTATTGCTCATGCATTTGCCAAAGGATTGAAAGAATCTCAAACTGGCGCTCTCTTCGCGGTAGGTTCAAGAACCCGGAAAACCGCCGACGACTTCGGCAGTCAATACGGATGCAAACGCTGTTACGGAAGCTACGAAGCTCTTCTCGCCGATAAAGATGTGCAGGCTGTTTATATTTCCACTCCGCACCCTCATCACGCGGAATGGACAATCAAAGCGGCGGAAGCCGGCAAACATGTACTGGTTGAAAAACCCATTGCTCTTAATCAGTACGAAGCACAGGCAATGATCGAAGCCGCCGTAAAAAACCGCGTTTTTCTCATGGAAGCATATATGTACCGCTGTCACCCTCAAACCGTTAAACTAATCGAACTTCTCCGGGAAAACATTATCGGCGATATACGCGTCATACAGGCCACTTTCTCCTTTCACGCCGGGTTCGATGCCAATTCGCGGATCTGGAACAACGCGCTGGCGGGCGGCGGCATCATGGACGTCGGCGGCTATACCACATCCATAACACGCCTCATCGCCGGCATCGCGCTAGGAAAAGATTTTGCCGATCCCCTCTCCATTGCCGGTGCGGGCTCACTGCACCCTGAAACCGGCGTAGACGTCTGGACACTCGCCATGCTGAAATTTGAAAAAGATATCACCGCCTCTCTCGCCACCGGCGTCGGCGTAAATCAGGAAAACGTGGTCCGGATTTTCGGGAGCCGCGGCAATATCTTCATCCCCGATCCCTTTGTTTGCCGCCGCGAAGGCGTTATGCCCGGCAATATTATAGTAAAGCTGAACGATGAGAAAAAACCGCGCGAAATAGCCATCGCTTCACCCGTTACAAGCTTCACATGGGAAGCCGATGCCGCCGGCCGCGCCATTGCGGAAGGGAAACAGGAAGCTCCTCAAATGTCATGGAACGACACGCTGGGCAATATCAAAACTCAGGACGCGTGGCGGAAAGCGATAGGACTCACTTATGAATCCGAAAAACCTCAAAATTACATATACACTGTATCACACCGTCCTCTGGCTGTCCGCAAAGACTCGCGCATGACATACGGCCGGATCGCAAATTTGGACAAACCTGTTTCAAAGCTGGTTATGGGTGTGGACAATCAGGAGATAATGCCGCATGCCGCCACGGTTTTTGATGAATACTTCGAACGCGGCGGCAACGCATTCGATACCGCATGGATTTACGGCCGCGTGCGTTCAGAACTTCTCGGGCATTGGATCAATAACCGGAACATCCGCGATAAAGTTGTGATTATCGCCAAAGGCGCGCACACGCCTGAATGCAATCCGGACGCGATTGTCCGGCAATTAGAGGAACAGTTGCAATGGATGCAAACCGGTTACGCGGATATTTATATGATGCACCGCGATAATCTCTCTATTCCCGTGCGTGAGTTTGTTGATGTCCTCAATCAGTTAAAGCGGTCGGGCAAGATAAAAACATTCGGCGGCAGTAATTGGACGATAAAGCGCATGGAAGAAGCCAACGCATATGCCCGGCAAAACGGTTTGCAGGGTTTTTCAGTTCTTTCAAACAATCTTTCTCTCGCGGAAATGGCCAATTCTGTATGGGACGGCTGTCTGCATGTTCATGATGCGGCTTCGCTGAAATGGTTGAAGGAAAATTCCATTGCCCTGCTTCCGTGGTCCAGTCAGGCGCGCGGTTTCTTTCTACCGGGCAGAGCGCATCCGGATAAAAAGGAAGATGCTGAACTGGTCCGCTGTTGGTACTCGGAAAAGAATTTTCAGCGTCTTGCCCGCGCGAACGAACTGGCAAAACGCTACAATGTTGAGCCGATAAACATCGCTCTAGCGTGGGTGATGCAACAGCCGTTTGAATGTTTTCCTCTGGTAGGTCCGCGGACGCCGGCTGAAATCCGTTCAACATTCAATGTTCTTGATGTCAAGCTGACGGAAAAAGATCTGCTTTATCTGGACACTGGAGCATAATTTTTTTTCTACAATAAGGCTTGTGTCTCGTCCTGATTTCGATTTGACACTCTTAGCATCCAATTCAGACAGGATTACCCTCAGGTCCGCCCTCAGGGCCGGAGCCCTTCCGGGGCGAGGCGATGCCCTTACCCTCAGGTCCGGATGACCTTCCCCTCAGGTCCGGATGACCTTCCCCTCAGGTCCGGATGACCTTCCCCTCAGGTCCGGATGACCTTCCGGGTCAGAGGACGGGTCAGAGGACGGGTCAGA
>JBFZFB010000128.1:0-3923 GCA_041306605.1 Lentisphaerota bacterium
AACGACGGCTTGACCGGACAAAACGCGGGCAAGGTGCAAAACAATATTCGCAGTTCCGGGATATTCTATCTTACTCACATCAACTGCACCGTTATTATCTTCAACAACAAACGGCACGGCGGATTTCTCCACGCTGTCCATGCGGCCGGTAACATTTTCAAACTCAATCTCCAGCACCTTGTTTTCCTGTATTGCTCGTATTGATTTCGGTTGTGGCGCCAGGCAGGGAACATTGCGACCATAAACCATTGCCAGCGCGGACTGTGCCACACGCTGTGCCAGCAGGAGGTGGCTGAATGGTGAAATATGAATCCCATCCGTAAGCGTAAGATCAAGAGTTGGACTGACCGAAACATGCGGCAAATGCCCCGGAATTGAACGTTGTGCTTCACGCAGAACGGTCCAGGCTCTGTCATTAGCTTTATCAGCAGGGGGACAATCGAACCAATGTCCGATTTGAACTGTGAGTACCGCAAGATCAGGCTGTTTTAATGTCTCGCGCCATGTTTTTACCGCTGAAATGAAACGTTTTTCATATGTCGGTGCCGCTTCCGCATTGGCCTCGCTTTCGCCCTGATACCAGAGAATACCCCGCACATTGCCGCCGACTTCCTTGTGCACGCGAACAAGGAGATCGAATAGGGGATGTTCGCCGGGATCATTAGGATTCCAAAAACACAACGGACTTCCGCCAAGTGATACTTGCAGTAAGCCAATGGGAACATTGACTGTATTTTTAATTATACGCGCGAAATGCATCCATGGCCCGTGACCGCTGTTGCCACCTTCACGATTGTCCGGATGTACCGTATCAGTGGAATCATTCAAAAGATGTATTCCAAGCTCCGGGGGATCGTAACAAGGACCGCGGCCATAGCCGGCTGAATTACTCTGACCGGCTATGATCCAGAGATCGCCAACCCCTATAAAATGGCGGATATCTCCACGCATCTGCCATTCAACCGGGCCTTTATCGTCTGTCCTGAGATGAGTTTCCAGTCTAAACAAACCGCCAGCCGGAACATCTCTGATAACTGCAGACCACGTGCCATCAGGTTTCGCATCAAATTTCTGCCAGTTGAGATTGTATGATGGGACATCAGAAGTATCTTCACGCACAATCCTAACTTCAACTGTACCTTGAGGAGCTCCGCCCCAGCGGCCCGACACACTGATATCCGCTGTGCCATTGCTATTCTGCTGGAATATCTGCCAATCAGAGACACCACGATCTATTACAACACCGCAAACATCCGATCCGGTCATAGATTCCCCCCTTCTGAAAAGACAAACATTTAACAGTTACATGATTGTTTTTAAAGAAGATATTTACCATCCGGCTATTAGCATCTTATTTACAAGGCAAAATAACCTTGTTATCAGCATAATGCAGTCTTAGTATTCAATTAATTAATTCAGGAGTAAAGATTATGAATAAGATTATACGTGTTATTATTGTGATTTTCACGGCTACAATTGTTATGAGCCATCTGACGGAAGCTCATGCCGCATCGCTGGGCGATAAAGCACCTGGCCTGCAGATTAAAGAATGGATAAAAGAAGAACCTGTTGATTTGTCCGTGTGTTTTAAAACTAATATTGTTGTTCTTGAATTCTGGGCCACCTGGTGCCCACCGTGTCGTGCAAGCATCGCGCATCTGACTGAATTGCAAAAAAAATATAAGGAGCAGGGGGTTATTTTTATCGGAATCAGTAATGAAGATACAAATACGGTCAAAACATTCGTAGATGAAATGGGCGACAAGATGGCATATACCGTCGCGGTTGATCAGGATGGGCTAACATCTTCAAATTACATGACCGCTTTCCAGCTACAGGGTATTCCTCACGCGTTTATAATCGATAAAGAAGGACGAATAGCATGGAGCGGTCATCCGATGGACAAAATGGAAGAGGCTATAGACAGTCTTCTGGCTGGAACATACGACATAGATAAAGCCCAAAAGCTGTTTACTGTCCGGCAGAAAATGAAAGATTTTTTTGATCTTCTCGAAGAAAACAAAGACGAGCCTGCCATCGAGGCCAAAGGCAAGGAGCTGGAACAACTTGACAGAGAAATGGGCGGAATTATGCCGGATGGAGCAAAATTCGACACCGCAGCAATCAGGAAGCGCGTCAGCCTGAATTTGCTTTTAACACAGTATCAAAAAGCGGTGACCGAAGATAACACCAGCAAGATGGAAGAAATAATTGGCAAGATCAAAACCTTGTCGCCGCAGGAATTCAATGTGCAACAGTTCCAAAATGATGTCAGGATGTATATCGCATTTGACAGATACTTCAAGGCAATCACGGAACCTGCCGATGATGACAAGATCGATAGGCTAGCCAAGAAGCTTGATGAGTTGAATTCAGAAAATGCGTGGATGTTAAATCAGTATGCATGGACTCTGTTGACAGACAAAAACATCAAAAAGCGTGATATGGAAATGGCTTTGAATGTAGCCCGGAAAGCATACAAGGCATGCAAAGGTAAAGACTCCGCGATAGTTGATACTTACGCCCGCGCGCTTTACGACAATAAATGCGTCTGGAGAGCTATTAGAGCTCAAAAAAAGGCCATAAAACTGGCAGAAGATGAAGAAACAAAGCTAGTGTTTACTCAAACATTGCTCAAATATCAGGGCAAAACCTCAGGTGACGGCAAATAATCTGATTTTCTCCTGATTTCAGGCCAGATTTAGACTGACAGATATTTTTTGCTTAAAAAATTAAAGGATTGACGATAAAAGGCTGATAGACTACACTTATCATGATCCTGTATACAAGTAATACTATTATGAAGACAATCCTTTCTATAATTCGACTGTGTGCTGCTCAATGCGTATTGTTCATTCTGTCGGTTATTCTCCCAATCATGATCTGTTGTCCGGCGCGATCCTTTGCGGACAGTGTTGTGGTTTTCAACGAGATCATGTACCACCCAGCCACGAACGAAGCAGCGCTGGAATGGATAGAATTATATAATGAGTTGGCCATTGATATAGATGTCTCAAACTGGAAACTTAGGGGGGCTGTTGAGTATGATTTTCCTGCCGACACCATTGTTGCCGGACGCGGTTTTCTTGTTGTGGCTGCTTCGCCTTCTGATCTGGCGGCCGTGACCGGCTGTACCAATGCGTTGGGGCCGTTTGCCGGGCAATTGTCCAATGCTGGTGAGGAGATACGTCTGATTAACAACGGCGACCGGCAGATGAATTCCGTGAACTACGGCGACAGCGGCGACTGGCCGGTTGAACCGGACGGCTCCGGCGTGACGCTGGCAAAGATCGATCCCGACATGGGAAACAGCCACGGGAACTGGAGCCACAGCCTGCAGATCAACGGCACACCGGGCGTCTCGAACTTTCCTTCGACAACAAAGGCCGCGAAGAGTCTGGTGTTCAATGAAATCCAGGCGACCACGAACACATCCTGGTGGGTCGAGCTGAAGAACGTCGGCGCGTCTTCGCTGAATCCGAGCGGCTGTGTCGTTTCTGTCGCAAATGATCCCCTGCGCAAGTATGTCATCACCAACCAGAGCCTCGCAGTCGGGGCCCTGCTGTACCTGTCGGAAAGCAAGCTGGGTTTCAGGGCGACGATAGACGGGGAGCCGGTGTTCCTCTTCGGGCCGGGCAAGACCAACGTGCTCGATGCCCGCCGTGCCACTGCTGTTTTGCGCGGTCGCACGCCGGAACCTGACGGGCACTGGCTTTACCCGGCCGCCGGCACGCCCGGTGCTTCCAACAGCTTCGTGTTCCACAATGATATCGTGATCAACGAGATCATGTACCACCAGCACCCGCAGTATGAGCCATACCTGGAGTCGCCGGAAGGCTGGATCGAGCTCTACAACAAAGGCACGAACAGCGTTGACCTGACCGGGTGGAAACTGTCCGATGCCATCAGCTACAAGTTCCCGG
>JBFZFB010000129.1:0-18537 GCA_041306605.1 Lentisphaerota bacterium
TTACCGCAGTTGCCGATAATATCTTCATCAGCAAGCCAGGTTCCACTTCATAATATGTAACGCTGAACCCCTTGAATAACTTGACGTCCTTTACCGAACCTTGTCCTGACCACTCCATGTAGGACCTGTCCAGCCACAAAATCAAAACATTAACCATCCAGTATAAGGAAAAAACATAGTCCCATAATCGTGATTTGCGCCGTGTGAATTCAGAAACAAACTTTAAAAGGAATATTCCCATTCCGCACAGAGCTATTGCCTGCCACTTCTGCCATACAGCTCCGCGGGCAACTGAACCTGCATCGTACAAAGCCGCGCTGAAAAAGTCATAAAAAACAACCGTGAAACACATCAACGCAAAAGCCAGATTCTCGCGCCGGTCGCGCATCCGGAAATAGGACAAAAGGTGATAAATACCTACGTACAGTGTAACACTAGCGAAACATATAACAAGTATCGACAACCCACTCATTATCTTGCGCCTGCTAAAACATATGCCCCGTCAACATATGATCAAAAAATAACAAAGCAATTCGGGAGCACTGTTCTTAACCTGCTTTTTTCCTCATCAGAGATATTATTGCCATTCAATTTAAGCCATTTAAGCTTGCCCAGCTTGCCAATATCTGCCGGCATTGCGGTCAAACCTGTGTTTTCAAGATCAAGCCGCTCCAGTTCAGACAACTCTGTCACCCATGCAGGCACCGAACCTAACATGTTATTTCTCAGAACCAGATCTGTTAGCTGGCCCAGCTTAGCCATTTCGGAAGGGAGCTCCCTGATCTTGTTGTCACCCAAATACAATCGCTCCAGATTCACAAGCTGCCCTATTTCAGACGGCACCATGTTTATTTGATTCCCATTAAGACGAAGCCATTTCAAACTCCCAATCTGACAAATCTGACCGGGAACAAGCGCAAGATTGTTTCTATCCAGATTAATATACTTCAGATTTGATAGCCGCCCAAAATCAGCCGGCATGACCGAAATATGGTTGTCGCTTAAATACAAAGTCTTAAGATTAGACAAATTCCCAATCGTTTCCGGAAGACTGCTTATTCCTGTCTCGCCAAGATCCAGCCATTCCAAGCTCTTCAATTCTCCCAGCACTGGCGATATCACGCCAAGCCCATTCTTACGCAAACTTAATTTGGCTAAATACGGCAATCTCGCCAGATCTTGGGGAATCTCGGCCAGACCGGCATTGTATAAATTCACGTACCTTACATTGCCGGGATTGGCGAGGGCTTCCTGTAAACTTTTAAACTCCTGCAAACGTTCAGGAGCCCGCTGGGGAAAACAACCCACAACAAAAAAAACCGCTAACATTGCGAAAAAATTAGACATCAGCCTCATAAAATCAAGCCCCCTGCAAAGCTTCCAGCCTCAGCACGATCACCATGCTCAAAACGGCCCTATAATGCTACCGTACCGTCCATCTTTTGATTAAGTATATTTTTTTAATAAATAGAAAATATAGACTTGCGCAACATCAACGTCAAACATATAGTACGCGTCATGAAAAAATATATTTTTACTTTTGTTGGGCTTTTTTACGCATCATCGTTAATTTACGCCATGCCGAGAATCGCGAGCATTCACGATCCGGAATACGCCATATCAATGGCTGACCTTTCAAAATGGTCTTGCGGCATCTCAATGGAAAATCAGGAACGGCAGTTAAGTTACAAACACTGGTCTGCCGATGCAAAAATACGCAAACAATTCCTTTATGTTGGATACGAGTATCTTCCCTGGCTTACAGCTTACGCTGTAGGCGGCTCTGCCAAAATTAACGTCGCCAGAGCATTCAACAGTGATGACAGTGGAAGTGAAATAGGAGTAGGCGCTCAGGCAAATCTTCTTACTCACGATATTCTCGAACCATCCTTCTTCGAAGACAAAATATCCGTCAACGCCGGAGCACAACTTACAAAATCCGATACGGAAATTTACGGCGACACAGTGGACAGGAACGAATTAAGCGCGTCTCTCACGGTATCACTTATAAATGATGTCGAGGGAAACAAAATAATGTACCCGAACAGCATTGCCATCTTTGCCGGCCCGATCTATTCGGATTACATCGCGTCAGATTTAGAAGTCAGCGGCGATAAACTCGGCATGACCATGGGGCTGGAAATATTTCTGACTCCGTCCATGGCAATTAATATAAGAGCCGATAAATTCGACCAGTCAGCCTATTCGGCCGGATTCAGACTGGATTTCTAATCTTTCTTAACATTATTGAACGATGCCATCATGGCAAAGCTGAAACGAAGTTTTTTTGTCAGGCCAGATGTTGTGCTCATAAGCAAACAATTGCTTGGCAAATATCTCTTTACCCGCATCAACAACACACTGACTGGCGGAATCATTGTTGAAACCGAGGCTTATGCCGGACCGGAAGACCGCGCCTCTCACGCGTACGGCAACCGGCGAACAAAAAGAACCGAGACAATGTTTCATGAAGGCGGAATTGCCTATGTTTATTTCTGCTACGGCATGCATTACCTTTTTAATATCGTAACAAATGTTGAAGGAATTCCTCATGCCATACTGATAAGGGCATTACAACCAGCTTGTGGAATTACAACCATGCTGAAACGGCGCCACAAAGAAAAGCTTGATCATACCATTGCCGGCGGGCCCGGCTCTTTAACAAAAGCCATGGGAATCAACACCTGCCACAACGGAATGAGCGTGACCGGACCAGTAATATGGCTGGAACACAGAGGAATTGAAATCAATTCAAAACAAATCATCGCCGGCCCGAGAATAGGCGTGGCGTATGCAGGAAAAGACGCCAAATTACCGTGGCGCTTCCGGATTAATCCGGACATTGCAGGTTAATGACAGCAAATGGACTTGCAAGGCGTGATTTCCAATGTTTGACGGCAAATCCGTGAATAACCTCTGATATACAAAAATGCCGTCAAAATAAAAAAACGCAAATAAAACATGTTCACAAAACGTTTTTATTATTAATATTCAATTAATAAGAAAAACACACGCATAAGGAAACAGTATGTCAATAAAAACAAAGAACGCGCTCCATTCATTACTCATCCTGTCCGTCTACGGATTCATCGCGTGCCATCAGGCTAATGCCGTAACCGAAACAATTGTAATTAAAGGAGGAATAAAACACGAAGGTACCTTTCAGGAATTCACGGCAGACCGTTTTTATTTTCAAATAGAAAACGCTGATAAACTGAACGAAAGACGTATCGATGTCGAATCCATGTCATTGAACCCGCCCGCCAAAGTAACGGTAAAACCAAGAGGCGCGACAGCAATAGAAGGATTCCGGTTGAAAAAATATCAGGATTCACAATTCTTTTTTGACAATAATGGGAAAGAAACTGTAATGCATGTCACAAAAATAAGTTCCGTAACACCCGTGCTGGATTTAAACCGGGAAATGCAGCGCACACAAAAAGACACCCCCCTGCCGGCAGAGGACTCTGCGTCCGCCCAGCCCGCAGACATGACGTCCTACATCAAAACCGGCATGGTAACGGTCATCCACTTCCATATGGACAGCGTTTTATCCAGCGTACGGCAGGGCAGCTATCTGGAATCATTATCCAAAGAAATGAACAACAATAACACCGTACATCTTGTGAGAATCAAAATTCCCGACTGGAATTCACCTTCATTAAAAAAATATAATATTACTTCCATACCGCAGTTTTGGTTTTACAACCGTAACGGAGATTTGGTAGACAAACTCACAGATCGTTTTACTGATGAAGAGATTAAAGCAACACTGCAAAAGGCAAAAAAACAACGTTAAATATATCAACATCATGATCGCTAAAAACCCAAATTATCTTATATTCCCCACAATTATCACAACCCTTTTAATTACTTTTACAGCAGTACGCGGTTCATACGGCAATGAACCAACTCTCGCCCAAACACTGTGCGCCGGTTACGAGAACATTAAAACTGTATCCTGCGAGGTCCGCAAAACAACAACAAGTGAAGAAACAACCGTGCGCATGCTGAGCAGGGTTTACTACATGCAAACCAACCTTCTCCACGTGGAAAACACGGCTCCTGAAAAAAGAAGAATAATATCAGACGGAAAACGTCTTTATTATCATGGAGAAGAGAACCCTCGCGGATTTTCCAGACCCCTCGCAGAACTCTCCGAAGAATGGATGACGTCCGTGCAAAGCGTGCCGGGCAGCCCAATGGAACACTTATTGCGGCTCAAAACTATTCCCGAAGTTTCACTCCCGGCAACGGAAAACTATCCCGTAAGAAGAGCCTATCAGGCGCCGAAAGTATATGTCGTCCTGTCATGCAATACAACCGGACAACTTGTTCAAATTGAATTTTTTACAACATCAGACATGAAGAAAAAAACAGCTCAATACAACTACAGCAATTTTCAACAGGCTGGCGAAAACTGCTGGATCCCATGCCTGCATCAAGGAGTTCTATACATGCCCGACGGCAGAGAATCAACGGAAACAAGACGCATAGACAACCTTGTGATAAATGAACCGATAGCCGCCAATTTATTTGATCCTTCTTTATTCTTTGAAAAAGTTGACTTCGTCAGCGATTTTGAGGAATTGTTTAAAAAATAAATCTTTCCAGACATTTACGCGGAATTCATTTTGAAATAAAATAAAACAGAATAAGGGAGAATGTATAAATGGATAAAGGGAAACAGATTTTTTCAGCGATTATGATTGCTGTATTTTTGTCAACATTAGCGCTGGGCGCAGAAGCGGCAGTAAAGCAGGCCGTTCATCACAAGAAAAAAACTACCAAACAAACCTCATCAAAAAAGTCAGCGACAGAGGTGAAATCATATTATGAAGGCATTATACTGGTTGATGCTGATACCGGCAAGGTGCTGTCCGAAGATAAAGCCGACACCCCTTTCCAGCCTGCCAGTTGCATAAAATTGATGGACGCGTTAATCATTCTTGAACAGTTAAAGCAGGGGAAAATCAAACTTGAAGACCAGATCACTGTAACAGCCGAAGCCTGCGCGATGGGCGGGTCAGGTGTTTACCTGAAGGAAAAAGAAGTTTTCACAGTGGATGAGCTTCTATACGCCCTCATGGTTCAGTCGGCCAATGATGCCGCCGTGGCGCTGGCTCTGCACGTATCGGGAACACGTGATGCTTTTGTTGCACTTATGAACCAGCGCGCGAAGGAACTCAGAATGACAAATACCGTATTCGGCTCAGTACACGGCCTTCCGCCTGACAAGAAAAAAAATCAACAGCCCGACACGTCAACAGCTCGCGATTTAAGCATTCTGGCAACTGAACTGTGCAAGTATCCCGATATTTTCAAATATACAGCCACCAAACGCAGACCTTTCATGGATGTGAATCATACCCGCAAAGAAGGACAAACCATATTGGAAACACACAATCATCTTCTCAGCACACTGGAAGGTTGTGACGGATTCAAGACAGGTTGGTACCGGGTTGCCGGATATTCCATTATAGCAACCGCCAAACGCAACGACCGTAGAGTGATAGCCGTTGTTGGAGGATGCAAAGGTGGCGGAGACCTTAGAAGCATCCGTACGTTCCGTGACTCAAAAGCTAAAGAATTGATATCCTATGGATTCGCCAATCTGCCGCCATTAAAAGCACCGGAGCCCGTTGTTATACCCACAAATACCCCGCCAGTTCCTGTAGAAAAATCGAAAACAGATTATGTCCGCAAAAAAATAAACATACCCCTGTCAGGCAAAATAGCTGCCGGATTGATAGCAGTTGTCATCATATCACGGTTTGCCATAAGCCGATCCCGGAAAAGTCAGATAAAATAGATCTTATTCAAGCTAAATTCCATGCAAAATAATCTTGCACGCATACATGGTTTATTAGTAGTCTAAATCAAATAAAAAAAGGGGGATTCCCCTGATATGGAGGAATAGCATGAAGAAAGTTGGCATAGTATTGTGTCTCGTGGCAGTTCTGTTTACACTGACTCCAGTCACATCTCAGGCGGCTATGAAGGAAGGAAGAGGCGGCATTAGCGGCTTTTTCATAGGTTGCTGTTTGGGGCTTCGCACTGGTATTGTCTGGAACGAAGGTAAAGACCTTCATTGGCGGGATTTGATCCGCTTTATACCCTACATATCAATACCTTTTGCTATATGGGATGGCATAGAGTGCGCACAAGGTATTACCACACCAGAGTTGGTACAACGATACGGAAGCAATTTCTATTGATAATTGGGATTTCCAGTCTCCGTAAAAAGGTTAACTTGCAAATCCGGAAAACCCTTGCGGGTTTGGCAATAATTTTACTTTCACGGAGTTCCTGTTTGGCAATCCTGCCTCTTGCTGAAGATTTTTTTAAAGAAGGCAATTGGGCAGGATGCCGAACAGAATGTTTTCGCGTCCTTTCTTCAGCTCCTGACAATCAGGAAGCGCTTCTTCTGAAAGCAATGTCCGAATCCCGTATGGAAATTGACAGTTCCGCTGCCCTGAAAAATCTTTGCGATTCTCCAGATACACGGCCGGAAATAAGGTATAAAGCGCACTATGAACTGGGGCGCCTGCTATGGAAGCTGAAATTGCTAAAACCGGCTTTTGAACATTTCCTTATTGTCTTTCACTCTGCAGAAGCATCTGATCTCTTTCTGAAATCCGGATGTTCTCTGGCACTTATTATCGAAGAATCACCTGACATCCCCGGAATATCCCCTGCCCTTTTAAACGAACTTAAAACCTGTTCGCATCTTTGGTCGCGGCAAATATTAGCGGAATGCAAACCTGTCAAACAAGAGCCGCGTTCCGCTTTAACCGGTAAGCCGGGACAATGGCTGATATCATTTTATCGCGCACAGATCGCGCCTGCCATAGGACAGCGCTGCACCCTGCATCCATCATGCTCTGAATACGCGCGACAGGCTTTTCGCAAACACGGAATTCTGGGCTTCGCTATTTTCGGAGACCGAGCCGTAAGAGAACCTGATGTCGCGGCAGAAAAGGAACACAGCGTTAAAATCAACAAACAATGGCGATACGCGGACCCATTGGAAGATCATGACTGGTGGATACAGAAATGAAAAGAAAACACATTCTCAACCTTTCTCCGGCATTAAAAACGGTTTGCTCGTTGTCAATACTCACCTTTCTCACAGTCAGTTCAGGCACGGCCGGTAATGAAAACGACACATCCGTGGAAGTCACAAAACAACTTGCTCTTGAACTTGTCGCGGAACAGAAGCATGAACCTGCCGCGATAGAATATCGCCGTATAGCCATGACTGTGACAAATTCCGGGCAAAAAGCCGGTTATTATTGGGCATCATCCTTCGAATATAAAAACGCCGGAAACTATGAATTATCAGCCAAAATGCTGGATCAGGCAGAGAACTATTCCCAAAACCTTGTTCAGGAATCTTTTCTACTGAGAGCTGAAAATTCATACGCAAATGACTATTTGGATGAAGCTGCGTTTTACCTACGGAGTCTGAAGGAAAAGACTACCAATGATAACATCAAAGCCTTTGCGTGCCGGCGTCTAGCGCATACATCTCTTGCCTCCGGAGATATCACAGCGGCCAGAGAATATCTCATAAACCTGCCGGCCGGCGACACCAACGCGCTGTCCCGTCTTGATATATATGCCAAAGGCAGGGACAAACGCCCGAAACTCGGCGGACTGCTCGGCACTATTCCCGGAATGGGTTACGCGTATGCCGGAGAATACGCCAATGCTCTCCGCTCGTTCATACTTAACGGTTTGTTCATTTATGGCATGGCCGACACCGCCAGCGACAAAGAATGGGGCGCTTTTTCCGTAATCACCTTTTTTGAAATAACATGGTACACCGGCAGCATCTATGGCGGCATAGACGCGACCCACAGATACAACAAAACACGCATGAAAGAATGCATGGATTATGTTGACGGCGACACATCATTTACTCCCGACTTCCAGCAAATGCCGGTAATAACACTTAAATTTTCCTTTTAAATCGATATGGCATCAAAACTTAAAGTGCAAAACAACAAAGGTTTGTGGCATGGACGATTTCTTACTTTTGAAACCATCGAGTCAACAAATCAGTGGGTACTGGACAACCCCAAGCAATGTTTTGACGGGGATGTTGTGTATGCAATTGAGCAAACTGCCGGACACGGACGATTTCAGCGCAAATGGATATCACAACCTGAACGATCCATTACCATGTCTATGGTTATCTGGCCTCAATCCATGCACGACCCGATCTTGCAGGGAGCGTCAATGTCAACAGCTCTTGCCGTAAGAGCCACATTGCAGGAATATAACATTGAAAGTATGGTCAAATGGCCCAACGATGTTCTGGCCGACGGCCGGAAAACAGCCGGAATATTGGCAGAATACGATTCATCGCACAATATTCTTGTTATAGGTATTGGAATAAACGTCAACATGACCGCCAATGACCTCTCTGACCCCTGCTTGAATCAGCAACACGCAACATCCATGAGCATTCAAACCGCCCATGGTTTTAACATTGCGGAAGTCATCGCATCTCTGATAAAAAATGCAGAAACAGTAATCAACAATCTGCGTAAAACGGGATTCGAACAGCTTTTGACTGAATGGACGCGTTATGATTATCTTGCCGGCAGAAAAATACTGGTAAGCACGAAAGACGGATTTCTTTCAGGTTCATATTCCGGCCTGAACGAAAACGGAAAATTGCGTATAATTGATGAAAACGGACAGGAACACACATTCTGGACAGGAGATGTTTCAATAAAAAATATAGACTGACATGAAACTTTCAACTCATACATTTCCACATCTGCTGATATTTCTGATCATCGGCATTCCGTTTTTGACCGCAAGAGCCGACCGGATCCGCCTTAAAAACGGACAATATCTCGACGGCCTGATTCAGGAGGAAACCCAAACACATGTTGTGCTGAATTTCGGAACAGGAACCATGACCATAAAACGCGATAAGATAAAATCCATGGAAAAATCCAATTCCAAAGATGCGGAAAAGATCACGGACGACTGGCGGCGGAAAAATTTTCTGCACGAAAAATACGTACCTGCCGGACTTGAAGATTTAGCCTCTGCATTCCGAAACCTGTGCGACAGGCGCGAAAAAGTCACTCTAGCCACCCGGCAATTATCAAATCAAAAAACAGATGAGCAAAAGCTTCAGAATGAAATTTCTTCCCTGCAGGACCGGCTGACTGAAGTAAGCGAATTGATCAAAACATGTTCCCCTGAGAAAGAAGTCAAAGAGTATAACGCATTTATAGCTGAACGTAATTCACTGGTAGCAAGCCTTGACTCGAAAAACATAGAACTAAAACAAAAAGCCTCGACTGGACATCCTGAAAAAAACAAATTGTTAAATGAAATAGACACCATGGAAACACAAATCCAACAGTTGGATAACTCTATTAAATCCAGCCCGGCCCCGCAAAAGCGTGAAAAATACGAAACCCTTATAAATGAAAGAAATTCCCTCGTTTCCGAAATAACAATACGTCAAAACAAAATCGCCAAAAGTAGTGACAGTCATCATCGATTGGGCCAGCAGATATCCGACTATTTCAATGAGTTAACATCCTTTGCCGGCCTTTTCGTAAAACGCCATGAAATGTACACGCGAGAACCGCAGGCGGAAACCAAAACGTTCTTTTTCAATTCCATTTCAAATTCACTTTGTGAATGCAATAAAGACTTTTCTCAGATAGCTGTGCCGTCGCGACCATCCAGGGGCAGTACAATCGTATCTGTTTTTGTTAATGATAAGGTCATGGGCAACTTCATACTCGATACAGGAGCATCTACCGTAATAATATCAGAATTATTCGCAAAACGGCTTCATCTCGATATCGGCAATCAACCTGCTTCCAAAATCACGCTTGCCGACGGCAGTCTCTCTCCAGCCAAGTCTGTCACCATTAAATCCATGCAGTTAGGAGGCGCTCGCGTTGAACAATTGGAAGCATTTGTATTGCCAAATCCGGCCGCAGAAGGAATTGACGGCCTGCTTGGCATGACATTTCTTGAAAATTTCATAATCAGTCTGGATGGCAATACCGGCAATTTAATCCTAAGACAATTTGCTCATAAATAAAACACCTCGAAATAGGCTGATAAATCAAGCCTGTCCGGCACGCTTTATTAAGGAATAATCACCCTTTTCGATTGACAGCACCTTTTCATCTGCCTTAATCTTGCAACGTAATATCGCCAAAAAAAGGAGACTTAAAATTATGAAAAAATGTTCGTTGATCGCTCTTGTTATGGCAGGTTTTATTCTCGCTACCACAGCACTGGCCATTGACCGTAATGCAGACATGATTGATAGCATAAAATACATGACATCAAGTTATGATCAGGGAGACACCCATGACTTGGCTTTATCAGGCGAAACCGCGCTTGCCGATGCCGGTCAGAACTGGTCGTTTCTGGTGGAAGGCCAAAAAGGCATCCTCGCTCTGGATTCAGGCGATGATTATGACTCTTGGGCGCTAGGATTGGGATTGAAATTTTATTTAACCAAAATCACCAGCCTGGCTTTAATAGCCAGTTATGGTGAAATTGATTTTCAAGAGGGAGCAGAAACGCGTACAGGTACTGCCCGGCTGAAACAAAGGTTTCTTCCTTCAACCGAAGATATATCACCGTTTGTAGCGGGATCAGCAGCCATTCAGGAAATAGACGCTCCAGAAGGGTTCCTTTCTTCTGATGGCGATGTTTATTCCGAACTTATTTTAAAATGCGGTATCGGCTGCGATTTCATGCTGGATGAAACCACAGCTATTGTTATAGAAGCTTATCTGGCTCAATCAGAAGCCACGTCATCGGACATATCTGATTCATCCGATGGCTGGACAGCTGAAGCCGGAATGTCGTTTTACTGGTAATAGCCCGAATATAAGGATAAGTTATAACAACATCCTTATGTTATCCGGAATAAACGTTCACGTACAGCGCCCCCTTCGTCTATCGGCTAGGACATCAGGTTCTCATCCTGGAAAGAGGGGTTCGACTCCCCTAGGGGGCGCCATTAAATCAAACTGAACCAAGATTTCTAACATCACGTGCTGAAAGCCGTACAGATTGCGAACCATTACATACAAGTATCCGGCAGGCCAGTTCAAAGAAAACAGCCTTTTGAATAACCTCATTGAAAGTCCGGCCCACAGTCACCTGTCCGTGATTCCGCATAATCGTCATATCGTGGCTTTTCATGGCTTTTATCACAGCCCCGGCCAATGCTTCTGATCCCGGCAAAAGAAACGGCACATATGCCACATCGCCGATGTAGAATGGTATTTCAGGAAGCACCGCAAAGCTTCCCCTGCCCCGGCGGCAGGCAATCATCGTGGCATAAGGAGTCTGAAAATGCAGAACAACATTCATGTCCGGACGTTCCCTCAGAATTCCAGAATGAAATCCTATTTCCACGGAAGGCTGTATTTTATTCAACGGCTTCCCATCACTGATCCGGCATAACGACACCTGTTCCGGTAACATTTCCGCCATCCAGGCGCGACTGCCTTTGATCAACATGCTGTCATGCCCTATCCGCCACGATAAATTCCCACTGCTGCACAGGCAAAGCTGATAGCGCGCCACTTTTTCACAGGCAGCAACAAACTGATTCATCTGAATTTTCATGCTTCTTTTCATGCGCTTCTTCATGCTCCATAAGACTGATATGTTAGTTCCTATTTTTCGATAATGTACTTGGGATCAAGGTTCATGTTATGCGCCGCATACCATTCCTTAAGTAATCTCCGTCCTCGCTCAACCTGTGACTTGTAAGCCGGCTCATAAGCAACGTTTCTCATTTCGCCGGGATCCTTCTCCATGTCCACGAACTGTTCTCTCCTGTTTCCAGTGGCATATACCGCATATTTTTTATCACGCATATGCAGCATCCTCAGATTCTCGTCTTCAATGACCATGCTTGATCTCCAGTCTTTAACTATAGAACCTTCCGCCAGCTTTCTGACACTTCTGCCTATAAATTCAGAAGGAACTTTTATCCCTGCAAAATCAGAAATCGTTGGAATAAGGTCCAGTCCGGATGAAACAAGATGCTCACGGTCAACGGTTCCTGCTTTTGTTACACCTTTCCAGCTCACAATAAACGGAATATTAATTGCCTCCTCATAAGGTACGGTTTTATGCTCCATGCGGTGCGCAGCATCCATATCACCATGATCACTGGTAAAAACAATAACCGTATCTTCCATCAGACCGGCTCGTTCCAGTCCATCCAAAACCCGCCCTATTTCAGCATCCACCCGTTCCGTCAGCCGGGCATACGCCCAGCGATGCAAACGCCAGTCTTTTTCCGTCCAATTCTGCCTGACGTAAGCGCGAAACGGACGCCAGTCAAGAGCGGCTAATCCATCCGGCTCATTTTCCTGAATCCCGTGATTAGCCGGTAATGGAGGACAGTATTTATCAAAAAATTCTTTTTCCGAAATTCCTTCCGGCATCTTCATGGCGTCATTCAGACATTCCTGATGTACACCCGGCAATATTTTCTCTCCGGTCTGCCTGCAATAAGCATTAATAGCCATGTAACAAATGTCATGAGGATTCATAAATGAAGCAACCATAAGAAAGGGCTGATCATGTTTCTGCTTAAAGAACTGTTCACTCGCCGCGACAAGTTCATCACGGCCTTCACTTCCCTCTGGTGTAATAAGATCAAAACCATAAGCCCTGATATTATTTTTTACGCCCTGTTGACCGGGCATATGCACCCTGCCTCCGTAAACAGTCCTGTATCCGGCCCTCCTGAAAATAGCCCCCATTGTGTTGTGAAGAATTTCAGGAGAAATTAATTTATCAACATCAGCATTACTTTCTATACCAACCACCGATGGATTGATACCGGCAAGCATGGCAAAACGGGACGGCATACAAACAGGATTGACACAATATGCTCTTTCGAAACGCACCCCTTCATCTGCGATCCGGTCTATGTTGGGAGTCTTCACCCAGGGGTTCCCTGTGCAACTCATCATACCGGCATTCTGCTGATCGGTCATGATTACAAGGATATTAGGCTTCTTGCCCGGCAATGTAGCAGGCTTCGACACCGAATCTTTGTCCAATAATGTCCCTGACATTATTGACGCCGCAGAAAGCGCCAAAAATTCCCTACGGGAAATATCTGCCAGAAAACGGCCTTTTTGTTTCCCTATTACATAATCTTTTTTAGGATGCCACCAATCTCTCTCCATTGGAGAACCCTACAGGTTTTACATCAAATATCAATATCAAAAGGTATTGCCAGCGCGATTTAACTATGTCGCGGCATACATATTTTAGTTTCATTTCTCTCTTGCATGAATTGGATTAAAATCCATATTATATAAACAAACATATGATTCCTGCAGTTGAAATTCGTAATCTTACTGTTATATTTGAGCCGGGTAATATCAGAGCTCTTGACGCACTGAACCTTACCATCCCGAAGGGTCGCGTGTTTGGATTCATCGGCCCTAATGGAGCCGGCAAAACAACTGCCATGCATGTACTGCTTGGTTTTGTGCCGCCAACATCAGGAGAAGCATTCATTTTCGGAGAGAATGTTAATCATTCAATAGCCCGAAAACAAATCGGATATCTTCCCGAACATCCCGACACATACCGGTTCATGACGGGATACGAACTTTTATCAATGACCGGTCGCCTTTTCCTGATGAAAGGCAAATCTCTCAAAACGCGTATAGATGAAATTCTTGAACAAACCGGGATCGCAGACGCGGCAAACCGCAAAATAGCCACTTACTCCCGCGGCATGATGCAAAGAATATGCCTCGCACAGGCGCTGATTAATGATCCAGATCTTGTAATTCTTGACGAACCGACAGGCGGCCTTGATCCCATAGGCAGGCTGGCTATAAGAAAAATAATCACCGGCTTGAGAGAGAGAGGCAAAACCGTTTTCTTCTCATCTCACGAACTTTCTGAAGTTGAACTTGTGTGCGATTATCTGGCCATACTGTCAAAAGGCAAAATAGTGTCAGAAGGCGCGGTGCGCGATTTAATCAAGCCCGGAGATAATCTGGAAAAATATTTCATGGAAACAATCAAAGCGATATGACACAAATACTTACAATTGCTTCTGTAGTGTGGTTGAAAATGCTGAGAAAGAAGGATATATATGTCCTTCTTATTTTAACCGGAGCGCTTCTTACAACCTTGATTTCACTCGATATTTTTGGACTCGGAAAGGTCACGGGATATATCAAAGAAATGGGCCTGTTAATGGCATGGCTTTTCGGCTGGATTCTTGCCGTAAACGTAAGTTCACGCGAGATTCCCGAAGAAGAAACACGCGGCACAATTTTCCCCCTGCTGGCAAAGCCCATAACACGATTTCAGTTTCTTTGCGGTAAATTACTAGGATCTTTCACCATTGTTGCAGTAGCAATACTTGTATTCTATGTCCTTGTTTTCGCGGTGGTAATCAGCCGTGGCGGAACTTTTGATTTCAAAACCATTGCTCAAGGCTACGCCCTGCATTGCGCGGCATTGGCGGTTCTTTCCGCAATGAGCCTTGCCTTCTCAACAAGAATGAATTACGACGCCGCCGCATCCATTTCATATGTTTTATCAGGTGTAATGTTTTTACTGGTACGCCGCATTCCCGTATTCATAACGTATGCCGAAGGCATCCGCGCCAATGCCCTCATGATCATTTACAATCTGTTGCCACACCTGGAAATATTCGATATGCGCAAAAGAATTATTCATGACTACGGCCCGCTGAACGCCCTGCCATTCTGCGGTATACTGGCTTATGGCCTTTTGTTATCACTGCTGTTCCTCATGCTGGCATGGCTGTCGTACAGGCAAAAACGCTTTTCAAGAGGAACCATGCTGTGATGGATGCTCCATGCAAACAACTCACAATGGAACCAAAAACAAAATGGCCATGGATTACCATTTTGGTCATCCAAATGTCACTGTTCTCTGTCTCTTGTCGTCTTTGCGTGATACTGCCTGAAGATTTGAATATGAATCAAATGTACTCAAATGCAGACGCGCAAAATTCTATCACCGAAATTATTCTAGGCGGCGCTCAGATAGCATTGAGTCAGCATTTCATGGAAGTAGCGGATACTTATTTTCATAATGGCGTTGAACGTTTCAGGCCGGCAGCGTTCAAAAACACTTTCTTCCAGCATACATTGGAAAAAGTATCACCAACAACACACAGTCATGCATCAGGCGAGCAAATGAAAGAAATAATGGCTTGGATTTCTTTGGCAATATGGCTCAATCCTCATGATATTCAGGCTTATTTGCTGGCCGGATTCTGGCTGGCAGAGGGAATAGGAAAAATCCAAACGGCAATAAATATTCTTGAGCAGGGAGAGCAAAACAACCCTTACAGCTTCCAAATACAGCTGGAATTGGGCCGAGTCTACGCAATGCAAGGCAGGCTGAAAGATGCTGAAAAAGCCTTTGAAACCGGACTTCGGATATGGCCAAGTGGCCTTTCGCCTGATACACCGGAGGCAAAACGCGGAATTATAGCCCTTTTGGTATATAATGGGCTATTTCAGGAAATTAACAATGAGAACAAAGAAGCTGTTGAAACCTACAAAAAACTACTTGCACTGTCTCCTGACGAACCAAAGGTAAAAGAAAGGATGGAAATGCTGGCAAAAGACATGCAACCTTCTGTCTTGGCATCCACAATTTTGAATGATAATATATTGAGAAGTAATCAAATTATCGAATGTCAAAGGCCGGAAGGAAAAAAGGAATAGGAAAAATTATCGGATAATTTTATGTACCTCAACTACTACAACTTAAAGGAACATCCGTTCAATATAACTCCCGACCCGCGCTTTCTTTACTGGGCACCTCAGCATAAAGACGCATATGACCATCTTCTCTATGGTATCAACCAGCGTATGGGCTTCATTGAACTGACCGGAGAAGTTGGATCCGGCAAAACAACCTTATGCCGTGCCGTGTTAAGTAATCTCGATGCCGATGTGCAAACCGCCCTCATACTCAACCCTTCCCTGACGGAAACCCAGCTTCTCCGGGCCATGCTGAACGATTTTGGACTGGAAGCAAAAGGAAAGGACCGGCTGGCATATATTGAAATACTAAACGCGTTTCTTCTCGAAAAAAACCGCATCGGTGCAAATGTAGCCCTCGTAATAGATGAAGCCCAGGACCTTTCACCGCAAGTAATGGAGCAAGTTCGCCTGCTTTCCAACCTTGAAACCGACCAAAATAAGCTTATTCAAATAGTGCTATGCGGACAACCTGAACTAAAAAAACGCCTTGCCAGAGCCGATCTGCGCCAACTTAGACAGCGCATTACGGTCAGATATCACTTATCCCCCTTGACACTGGACGATACAATGATGTACATTAAGCACCGTTTAACTGTGGCTGGAGCTAAAGATAATATCTTTTTTGACTCGGGTGCTATTCGTACAATATATAAGTATACCAAAGGAAGTCCCCGACTGATAAATGCTGTTTGTAATAATGCAATGTTGGCTGGTTACGTGTCTCACACTCATGAAATCGATGCCAAATGTGTTAAAAAAGCAATAAAACAACTTGAAGGTGGAGAATGAGTCTCATACAGGAAGCTCTGAAAAGACAACAAATGGAACAGGAAGGTAAAACAACCCCTCTACCCGCTCCGGTAGTTTCCGCACCACCCCCACCACCGCCATCCGCTTCACCGCCACAGCAATCGTACCGGCCTACACTCTCACTTTCAAAACCCTCAACGCCACCTGTAGCCGCGCCGGAAAAAACATCTGCTAAAGACAGTAACGAACAACAACCTCCTGCCAAAAACCCGATTAAAACAAAACCTGTTCTAATCGGAGCTGTAGCAGCGGTTGTACTGCTTTTAGTCTTTGGCTTTTTGATCATCTCAAATTCCAGCAATAAGAAAAAAACAGATACACAGACAACACCGCCGCCTGTTGCGGAAACACCGACTACTGATTCATCAACCACTTCGACAACAATACCTCCCGAAGTACAGACTCCCGTGGTTTCCGACACGCAGGAACAAACAATAACATACCCGTCAAACGCAACAACCGAAGCGAAAACAGTTCTTGAGCAGAATACAGAAGCGCCTTCAGTTGCTGTTCAATGGCCGCCTCTCGAATTGAGCGGCATGATAGGCAAAGGGACAACCGGTTCAGCTGTAATCAACGGTACAATTGTCGGTGTCAATGAAACCATAGAAGAAGTAACCGTTGTTGCCCTAGAAAGTCAGGGTGTGAAATTACAGTATAAAGGCCAGACAATGGTTCTTAAAGTCGGCCAGTCTACCCGTTAACCATCCACGAAAACCACCTGTTTTACAGGCATTTTAAAAAATCTGAGGTGGAAAGACATCATCCTCTGGGTAGCCGGGCTGAATTGTGAAAATGCAGAAAGGCAGGTACCAACTCTGCTACTTTTGCGCTTCTTCTTCAGCTTCTTTCCGCTCTTCAATGATTTCCGCGGCTTTTTGCACTGCTTGATCAAATTCCGCCGGAGTAGTGGTGTAGAAATGACAATGTCTTCCTAGCGCGGTAGTAACGTCTTTCTGCAATTTCTTATTATATGGATTCATCATCACCACCAACGCGTCACTCCCTATCAATTCAAACACAACCACCCCGCGACGCAGCATCACCTCTAACGGCAACAATAGAATTGTATCCCCCTGCAGATCAAATGATGAAAAAGAAATGATCGGTGTTTTGCACTCGCTTGATACAAAGGCAAGTATCTTTTCAAGACTCTTGGAACCGCGAGCGTCTAGAACATGCATAACAGACACTGTGGACGCGGCTTCACCTGTTGACATTTCAGTCAAATCCTGCACTATGCTGGCATATTCTTCTTCTGATATTTTTTTCGACTCCATGAGATTCCATGCGAAAGACATCTCATCGGACATATCAAAACCTTTCAGCAGTGATTCACACGCGGCGGATTCAACCTGCCCTGCTTTAACCGCACTATGCTCACCAGCCGGGCTTTGAACCATTTTACCGATACGATCCATTATCGATTTAGCACGGGGGTCGTCTTCAGCATACCCTGCAAGTTTATCAACCAGTCCTTGTGCCGCTTTTAAGTCATGCTCATCCAGCAAAACCTGCCCCAGTCTAATCAGATATTCCCCTGCTTTTGCATGATCCCCTATCTGGCCATAAGCGTGAGATAGAGCCTCCAAGGATGACCTGTCATGCGGCATGGCTTCAAGAATTTGCTCAAATGCCGCTATCGCGCTAAGCACCTCCCCTTCCAAATCGGCATGGGATTTACCATCTTCCTTTTTTGCCATTTTCATCCTCTATGTTTACTTTATTATTCCCTACCTCACCCGGACAACACACTTTGTACCATTCATACCCCGTCATGTCAACAACTGCAAAACGTCTTCACTGAAATTTTGCCATAAGGGGTGGATTTCCCATGAAAACAGGGGATTTGGGCGGGGAAAAAGTTCTCGTTTCTGCGTTCCGAAGCCCTAGCCGTACGTCGAGCGCCGACTCCGACGGTTTT
>JBFZFB010000130.1:0-26010 GCA_041306605.1 Lentisphaerota bacterium
CAAACTGCATATTCTGGGCCAACACCACTGGTACTGGTACCGGTACTAACATCCAGAACGCCGGCACGGTAAATATCGGGTACTGCAACATGGATACCAACGCCAAAGTGGTCACCGGCGGCACGAAGAACTTCGGCACGGGAATCATCAACACCAATCCCCTGTTCGCCAGCGAATCTGAGCCCTATGACGTGCATGAAAAATCGCAGTCCGGGCGTTACTCAAACGGCGTGTGGGTTGTGGATGCTGTCATGAGCCCATGCATAGACGCGGGCGATGCCAGCCCCTACTCCAACGAGCCGGCACCGAACGGCGCAGTCATCAATCTGGGCCGGTACGGCAACACTGCTGAGGCATCAAAGTCTCTCGGGGTAAGAGTAGACAATGACGGCGGGGCGTCGAACGTGACAGCAACTGCCGCAACGCTTAACGGATACCTCTACACTACCGGAGGTGCGCCAACTTATGTCTGGATTTACTGGGGCACGAGCGATGGCGAAACGAATAAAGGCAGTTGGACCACGAACCAGTATTTCGGCATGAGGTCAATAGGTTTATTCTCAACCAATATAAGCGGTCTGTCCACAAGTACGCTTTATTATTACCGGTGCTACGCGAGCAACGCCTACGGCGAAGGATGGGCACCAACCACAACCAACTTCACGACGCTAGGCCCGGTTCCTTTGATCAACAATGGAATCGGCGCATCTGGCATAACAGCCAGCGCGGCTTCTTTGAATGTAAATCTGACATCTGCAGGTCTTGGGCCAACATATGTTTACATCTACTGGGGCCCAAGCGATGGAGGAAACAGCAAGACATCATGGGCAAACGCGGTAAACAAGGGGGCGCGTACTGAAGGTGCATTTGCAAACAGTGTCAGCATAAGCCCGAACATACTGTACAGCTACCGGTGTTATGCCAGCAATTCGTATGGCACGGCGTGGGCGCCGACAACAAGCGTATGGATAGCCAAACAGGTGGTTGGGAACACTTGGTATTCAATGACACCTATGGCTCGCTACCAGCACAGTACCAGCAACAATCTCAACTCCAAGCTGGGCGAACAGATCGCCAGTGGCCTTGCCGGTGGAACCGATGATTCCAATTCCGATAATATATGGCTCTATAGCGGCGGGCAGTGGACAAATTACTGGCTGAAGCAAGCTGACCGCAAGTGGTATTACGGCGTTTCTGCTGCCAATGTCCAGATACAGCCGGGTGAAGTTTTCTGGATCAAGACAAAAACAGGTTCTTCGGGTGTTTGCGCTTTCTCCGGACTTTCGCAGACAAATACAACGCCGATATGGATGACCAACACATGGACCATGTTCGGCTGGCCGTACGCGAGATCGCGCCATGAAAATGAAGGCACGTACAAGGGATGGGAATTCGCGTATTCGGGCGGAAAGACAGGCATGAGTTATCTTACTGGAGACCAGTTGATTGGTGAATACAACGGTGCATGGTTCGCCGGCTATTTATACATTAACGGAAGATGGTATAAGCAGGAAACTTTGACCAGTTTGAATGTTAAACTCGAAGGCGGCAAGGCATATTATTATTATCACTACGGTACAGGATTCTGGTGGAATGCGACATTACCATAGAAAATTTGGAGGTTGGGTTGAATAAAATTTTCAACATAGTGTTCTGCGCGATTGCGGTATTGACGGCAAATATCTCATTTGCCGCTACGCCGGATACTGTCGAGAACTGGGATAACGGCACAGTGCAGACATGGAAAGGAATGGACGAGCTTGCCAAAATCAGTATTTCGCTTAGTAATCCCAGCAATTATCTGACGGTCAGTTTCGCGAAGCAAACCCGAACCATACCGGAGGTCAAGATGATGTATGCCGACCAGAGTTCTTCCGGCGGCAGTTTCATTGGAAACTACAGCACGGCTGGCGTTTTGTGTGTACACTTCAAGATATACTGCGCGGAATACACACCGCCTCAGGTCAGACTGTACATCTGCAATGAAACCACCGGACACCGCTGGTATTATCCGATTACCGGCCTGCATACAGGCCGATGGGTTGAATGTCATGTACCCCTCAACTATCAATCGGGCTGGATGCTGGGCACTGATCAAAGCGAGCAGAATTTCCTGGCCGACATAGCTTCAGTGTCGTGGGCAGGTATCCGTTTTCAGAGAGACGCATCAATCGCGCCGCAGGTTTACGGGCTTGACGATTTCGAATTGAGCACATCCGCGCCATACAGCCATTATGAATCCGGCATAGACAGCGATGGAGACGGCATGACCGATTATCAGGAGTATATAGCCGGTTCAGACGCTTACAATCCGGACTCAAAATTCACACTGGAAATAGGGCGGAAAACCGAGACATCTCCCGGCATTATGCTTCGCTGGAATTCTATTTCCAACCGCTGGTACGACATATGGCGCACCTGGAATTTGATGAATGAATTTTCGATGTTGGAGTCAAACATAGTGGCCACGCCACCGGTAAATGAATATGAAGATATAACGGCAACAAATCAGGGCTCGTATTTTTACAAGGTAAATGCTAAAGACTCACCATAAGAAAAAATCATGGCGAAAATTAATGTGAAAATTAAGTTCTTAAAGTCATTACGGATGCTGTTTGTATCCGGCGCAATAATCGTATTGCTACTCTGCCCTATCCTCTCGGCGCATGCTGACGCTATAATCACACAGTACGACTGGGATCCGCTTGGCGACAATTTATGGACAAGCAGGTATTCCCGTACAACGATTGATTATCCTGCTGCCGGCGGAGTTGACAACTCCGGATGGATGAGAATCAAGTTCCCCGCAACAGCGCAACCGGCAGGAAACACATGGTGGGACATAATTTCGACGCCGGCTGATAATTTATTTGCCGGGCCATGGACGCCGGAAATGTCACTCGGCTTCAGTTTATGGTCATCAAATGTTGCTCCGGCAAAACTGGCTGTCCGCTTTGGTTCCACCAATGACACTTATATTTGGGGCAATGAAATAACTGTACCCAGTTCAGTTGGAACATGGAATACTGTCGGAGTATCGTTTCAGAACTGGGAGGAATGGAAATGGGATTTCTTGCCCGGGCTGAATGAGGACATGTATCTTGATGATCTTGCGGCAATTGACTGGATCGGGATATATCTTCGCCGTTCAACTGACGCGGAAGAAATATACGGCATCGACAACTTTCAGTTAATGATTCCAGAGCCCGGTGAATACACCATGCTGGCGGCGGCTTTAATAACATCGACCGTATCATTACGCAGGAGAAAAAAACGGTGCCTACCCGCCTCCTGACAGTTACTTGCCAGGCCCTGAAAGAAAGAAATTTAGACCCCACTTCGCTGACAAGCTACGTAGGGCAGGCAGGATAACAGCCATTTTACCACAGAGGGCACGGAGAAATATCCTTTCCCCACTTGTTCCTTGGATATTCCTTGTTGGACATTGGATATTGAATCTCTTTCTCATCGTCTCCTCCTGACACAGGTTGTTGATTTAATTTGAGACGTCAGTCCCGAATTAAATCAACTCTCTTCTCTGTATTGCTCCGTGCCTCTGTGTGCTCCGTGGTAAACATCTTCTTTCCCCCATCAGGAAAACTGTTCAAGAAATACGGATATATTTATCCGGATTTCCTGAACCATCCTGTCTTATCTTAATCTTGTTCATCCTGTCAAAACCCTTTATTCTTTTAAAACGTCTAATCAGCATGCTTGTCTTAGCCGTCTGATTTATGGCATCATATTTACCAATGAAAAAAAGGGCTTTGTTATCATCCAGATCCATAGTCGCGATTTCAGCCATCATGCTGTTCGGGATCTGGCTGGCATATAATTTCTCACGCATCATTTCCGTGCAAAACGGCATCATTCGCTTCTTTTTCATCAGCCTTCTGGCGCTACTGATTCTTCTCCGCCATAAACAGGAGACCAATGACAAAGAAAAATCAGCCGTTTTGTTATTGGCAGGCATTGCGGCATTTGGCGCTATGCTTGCTGTTGCCGGTATTATATTCCGGGTGCAACAGTTTCAATGGATCGGCCTGCTGTTAACAATGCTGGCGTGCTTCAAGTGGGCATTGCCCGCGAAGTTTCATCGCGACATTTTGCTGGCTTTATTTTTGCTGTACTGGGCTCATCCCCTGCCCTCCCGTATATTTGGTTATCTGCAGATGGGCATGCAGAAGATGTCCGTCAATGTATCAGAATGGCTACTGCACATGCTGAATGTGCGCGTCTGGGCGGATGGTTTTGTCCTGCGAACAGGTGTAAATATTTACGAAGTGCCCGAATGGTGCAGTGGAATGAGAACTGCGACAACCATGCTTCTCGTGACACTTGGATTGTGTCTTTTGAGGCGGGTTAAATGGTTCGAAAGCATTGCCATCATCACAGCGGCATTGGTCCAGGCTCTTGTGTTAAACGTCTTCCGCATTGCCGCAATGGTCATATTCGCTCCGCGAACAAAGACAGATGCCGGCGTTGATTTTTTACATGACAGCACAGGCATAATTTTGACGGTTGGGATTTTGCTCATTGGAATTGAATTTATGATATGGCAGCGCTTCAAGAAAAGGCGCGTTCTTTACATGAAAGATCTGAACCCCCAGAAAGTGGCAGTACTTACAGGCTATCCAATGATCTGGAAGACAGCGTATCAACACAGGTGGATGATACTATTAACACTTATTGCTTTCATAATGACAACCAGCCTTATCTACAAGAGCCGTTCTTATCACCGGACGGAAATGTACAAGGCTGTCGTCGAAGAATTACGCGACTCGGGCAATCTGGAATCTGCTGAAAAGCTCGGGTGGATTGTTCAGAAGAGAATACCCTCTGACAGCACATGGAAGCTTGTCATGGTACGGCTTTTAATGTTGCGCGGTAAATATGAAGATGCGATGGCAATTCTAGACAGATTGCCGCCTGAATCAGACGCTGAGAGTATTGAGCATATTGTATTAAGAGCTTATTCGCTCATGTGGCTAGGCCAGCTTGAAGAAGCCATGATAATAGTAGATACTCTGCCTGAATATGTACGCATGGAAGACGCGCGTGTTGCCATGGTTCTGGCGGAAATGGAGTTCAGGGCTAATAATCCGGAAAAGGTCGCCAAATACATTCCTACGGCGGCCAAGTATGGACCTAACATAAACCGCGTACGAATGCTTTATCCCTATTTACGGACGTTTCGAAAGTGGGATGCCATCACGCAATCAGACTCCAAAACAAATTTCAAAGATCCCAGCCATGCCTTTTCAGCACTTGAAGCGTATATGAATCTGAACAAAACTCCGGTTGTTGCGCAAATGACGCGGGATGCGATACAGAACTGGCCCGATGACCCCAGGATGCTTGAGCCGTTGTTTTTTATGGCACTAAAGCAAATAGATGTTCAATGGGAGGACAGATTCGCTTCGCATCTCACGCAATGCATTGGCGTGACGACCAACATTGACATGCTTTACAAATGGTTTCCAAAATGTTTTCAACTTGCCCGGCCTGATCTCGCATGGCAGATTTATCGCAAGATTGAAGAAATTGACCGTGACCACCCTGCCCTGCTGATGAGCGCCCTCCGCTATGGCGACAACTGGTTCTCATTCCGCAAAAACCGGCTTGGCATAAAATCATTATTTTCAGACGAGATCGTGGACATCAAACCGTTCTTCCTTCTGGGCCGCATTTCATCCAGATGGCATTCATTATGCAAAACCATACCGCTGGGGACTGAATTAGCAACCGACCCCAACGTCGCGTTCCGGCAAAAATGCATTGAAACTGTTTTGCGCGAATTCCAGAAACGTGAAGAAAGCAAATCTCTATCCACTCCCATGCGATATGAATACGCATACGCGCTGGACACAAGCGGTTACGCCGAAAAAGCACGCGATTTGTTGTCTAAAATCAGCGCTGAAAATCCGGGTGAAAAAGAAAAGGAGCAGATAATCCTTTCCGAGTTTTACGAAAGCAGAGGTGACTGGCAAACTGTTTACGAGATATTAAGAAAGTATCTCGACAGAGACAGCATAAGAAATCCGCCACAACTCGCTCCGATATTGCGATTATGCCGCGCTCAGGCACATCTTAGATTTGGATTGGGCGCCATTCATACAGCCCAGGAAGGAGTGCGGCTTTTCCCTCATTTAAGCACCGCCGTGGGGTCCCTGATCAACACGCTGATAGAGTTCGATTCCGCCGAAGAAGCGCTTCAGGTTTTGAACCGGTTAAATATAGAACAAGAGGCAGAGTTGATCAAAATAGAAGCTCTCGCGCTGTACAGGAGTGAACGGTATACGGAATCCCAGTCAATCTGCCGTCAGGCCATGATTCCCGCCATTCCGATGCAGGGCAACAGTAAACAAGACATATTCCTGCCTCCGGCTGAAGCATCGGTTATATGGCACTTAACATCGGTTCCTTCTGAAAAAAGTTTCAGGCAACATGCCGAAATACTCAGGTTCAATTCCACAAACACGGTCAGTCCATATTTACGCGATATGACACAATTATGGCTGAAATGTTACGAACAAGGCGGCACAGAAAAATACAAATCTGATGACGGACCTTACAACATACAGCGGTGGCTGAACTGCGGTCGTGACAACATTGAAAAAGCAATTGCCCTCAATCAGTTGACTCTTCTTTTATGCAGGAACGGGGAATTCAAAAAAGCCCGCAACGCTGCCGGCAACGCCGTGAAACTTCTACCTGAATCACCAATATTATGGCGTATTCTGATAAGTCTTTCCGGCGGCGATTTGGATGTGATTAACGCGGCACGCCGTTCCTGCCCTGATGACAGTGAAATATGGCTGGCGGAACTGGTTGTCAAAAGCCAGGCAGGCGGTAAAGGTTCCTCCTCAAAATGGAATTGCGATTTAACACCTCAAGCCGCACAGCGGTTTTCGCCAGCCGCCATCACGCGGGCCGCTGATTATCTGCTGCGCGGAGATTTTGAAGCAGAAGCGATAGCGCTTGCCAGTGATTTACCTGTTCGCGCCCGCGGGCTTTTACCGGCTTATGTGCTTTGCATCAAATGCGCTCTGACGGAAGGCAACCATAAACAGGCCATTGAAGCCACAAAACTGGCCATAAATTCATCCTTGCTCAACCGGCCCATGCTATACAAACAATTGATAGCGTTAAAAGACTTCAACAAAACAGAAGACATGGATGCCGATACAATAAACGCTCTCCGTCAATTGCGGAAAGCAGAGCCGGACAATTCAATATGGGCGCAAATGCTTGGTTACACAAGGTTCCAGCGCGGCGAATGGGAAATAATAGACTCTGTATATGAGATGACAGCTGCCATAGAAACCGGTGCAACAAATAAGATTCCGTATCTGGTTTCGGCAGAATCGTCACGCCGTTTCGGCAATCTTGAACGCGCCATTGATATTTTACGCAAGGGGTTGCAGATTTACCCCGATGATCTGGCCATGATAAACAACCTGGCGTATACACTTTCGTTCAGCAAGACCAACATCACAGAAGCGCTTGCACTGACACCTCGTCTTATGGAACTGGGTTCCGACAATCTTAACGTTCTTGATACCATTGCGACCATTTACCTGCGTGCAGACAAACTGGATGAAGCAACCCTGGTACTGACAATGGCGGAGGCAAAATCCGGAAAAAACACTCCCCTCTGGTTCCGGGTAAAATGCAATCAGGCAAGAATAGCATTCCTGCGAAAAGACATAGCGACAGCTGATGATATACTCAAGAGCATTCTTCAGAACTCACGCGGAATTCCAGAGGAATATTTACTGGAAGCCAATCAACTGATGGCGGAAATGGAAGCGCAAAAGGTTTTAAATGTAGAATTGCCGGAAGAATAAAATCGTATCTATTTAGCCATCCGAAGAAAATATTTCAAATATTCAGACAGGATAACAGGATAATATTTTTCAATGTTCAATCTTCTTTACCATGTTTCGCAGCTTTTACAGCGCCAACTCATCGAAAGAGCCTTTTGATATTCTGTTTTCAGTCCTGCCCTATGAAGTTCCAGCAATAAACATTTCTCATATACAGATTCCAGAAAGCCAAAGCCCATTTTATTATAGACCTTGTAAGCACAACCTATGATCTTTTCAGTTATATCTTTACATTTCATCCCTTTGGCTTTCTGTTTCAAAAGATTAACATGATAAATCCTGTCCTCCCTGTCTGACAATATCCCGTCATCCTGTCAAATTCTCCTTCTGCAAATGGCTTAATTCTTACATAAAATCTTCCATCAAACGCCCCCAGTCATGCGTGTCAGTGCCATTATAGGCAGGAGAATGGACAATGTTACAAGCAAAACAAAACCGCCTATCAGCAATATCAAAACAGGCTCAAGGAAACTTATGCTGGTTGAAACAAAACGGTTCCAACGCGCTTGATATCTATCGCCTGCGCTGTCCAGAATACGATCCAATCCGCCGCTGGCTTCGCCAACCTGTATCCATTCCGCTAAAGAAGATGAAAACGGCCCTATTTTACGAATAACGTCTGACAGACTGCTCCCGTGTCTTACAGATTCAGCGCCTGCTTCAGCCAAACTGCCTATCCAAGCGCTTCCTGTGGCACGCCCCGCAAGAGCCAGTCCTTCCATCAAAGACACGCCTCCGCCAAGCAGTATGGACAATGTGCGGGAGAACCGGAGGTTGACAAGTATTGTGTACCCCCTGCCCCACAAAGGAAGATTAAACAGCGCTTTATCCCACCGTACTTTAAAGTCAGAATCACTTTTCAACCTGTTGCGAAGGTAACCGGAGGCAACAAATATCCCGACCAAAAGAAGCCAACCCCATTTCATCATTAATTGACCGCTTTGAACCATGAACCGTGTCAACCACGGCAAAATCATTTCGCTACCATCCAGAATCTTATTGGTACGCGGCAGTAAAAATCCAAGCATAAGGACAGCGACACAGATGCCCATGGTAACAACTATTGAGGGATATATGAGAGCCGCCTGAATCTTGTCATTAATCTCCTGCTGTTCCTCCAGAAAACAGGCCAGTCGCTCAAGCATAAGTTCCACCGTAGCTGATTTTTCGGCGGATTCAATAATAGCGCGTTCGTACGAAGTCATGGAATGACTTGCTTCAGACAGCGCATTGGCCAGTGATTCACCTTCTTTGACTTTATCCCTGACGCCAGCCAGCAGGACATTTGACGTCCCCATTTCGGCAGATTCAATCAACACATCCAGAGCACGCACAAGTGTCAAGCCGGCGCCGAGAAGTGTACTGATTTCGCGATACACCATTGCTCGGGTGGAAACCGGAAAGCGGACATGGCGGCCTGTTTGTGAAAGACGTTCAGCCAGAATACCGGACAAAGCCAGCTTTTCACGGGCATTTTTCACGCTTTCGGCTTCTACAAGCCCTTTACAGGCGTGCCCCGCGGAGTCGTACCCCTTATATTCATAAGTTTTCATAATCGTGATTACAAAAAAGCCAGGAATTTTGACTATTTCAAATTCAAGAGGACATGACACCAAGCACTTCCGGCAGACTTGTTACACCAGCCAGAACTTTATTCAATCCGTCCCTCATAATACTTGCCATGCCTTTAGCTTCTGCCATATCCCGGAAAGCGCCTGTATCAACATTGCCCGACCTTACGACATCCTGCATTTCACGGTCCACCAGCATGATTTCGAAAAGTCCTGTTCGACCTTTGTATCCCTCAAGACAGGACTGACATCCAACGGCATCCCATGTGGTTTTACCGGCCATTGAAAGATTTCGAATGGATACTTCTGCTGCTTTAGCCGGCGACACAAGAACTTCTTTTTTACAAAGAGGGCACAATTTCCTAACAAGTCTCTGCGCCAATACCCCTTTAAGGCATGAAGCCAGAAGGTAAGGCTGAACTCCCATATCAACAAGACGCGGCACAGCGCCGGGAGCGTCATTCGTGTGCAGTGTGGTGAAGACAAGATGACCGGTGAGCGAGGCGCGGATGGCGATATCGGCAGTTTCAACATCTCTTGTTTCACCCACAAGGATAATATCCGGGTCCTGCCTCAAAATATGCCGCAAGCCATTGGCGAATGTTAATCCTATTTTTGGTTTAACCTGAATCTGGCCTATGTCCGGCAATTGATATTCTATGGGATCTTCTATGGTTAAGATGTTTTTTCTTGCCGAGTTCAACTGTCCGAGCGCCGCATAAAGGGTGGTTGTTTTTCCGGAACCAGTAGGGCCGGCAACAATAATTATACCGCTGGAACAGGACAAAAGGGAATTAAAAGACGTGAGTGTTTCACGCGACATCCCCAGCACATCGAGAGGCAGCAATGCCGAGTTTCTGTCCAAAATACGCAACACAACCCTTTCGCCCTCTGCTACCGGCACCGTTGAAACACGCATGTCAATTTCACGATCGCCAACTCTTACCTTGGCCATGCCGTCCTGAGGAAGCCTTTTTTCGGCAATATCCATGCGGGCCATGACCTTCAATCGCGACACCAGAGTTTCCTCCATGTGTTTTGGCGGTGAAGTCTGATCAAAAAGAACGCCGTCTATACGGTACCGCACACGAAGTCTTGATTCAAATGGTTCAAAATGAATATCAGATGCATTTCTTTTGACCGCTTCCAGCAGTATCAGATTAACCAGTTGAGTTACAGGCGACTTTTCGGCAACTTGCAGAAGGTCGTCAGATTTGGAGCTCCCTCCGGCAACTGTCAAATTCTGGAATCCCATATCTTCAATAAATTCTTTTGCCGAATCCTGTTTGCGGTAATAACAACGTTCAATACTTTGAGATATGACATCAGGCAAAGCCAGAACCGGCCGCAATTCCTCTCCCATAAGCAGTGCCAGATATTCCTGAGTATCAACCTGATTCGGATTAGAGGTCAGAACGCACAACTTCCCGTTTATTTTCACCGGCAGTAAAGCATTGGTTCGCGCCCATTCAACAGGAAGTTCGGCGACAAGTTCCGGGCACAGCATTTCGTCCGAAACCGCTGTTACGAATTCGAGCCCGTATTTTTCAGCTGTTGCCTTAAGCTCTTTTATGGAATCCTGTGCAGTTTCCTGAGTTGGCGTGTCACTTTTCTTCATAGGCCCTCAAGCCTGTTTTCTCCTGCCAGTTTTTCATGACATTTTCGGTATCAGCTTTACTAGCGAGGATGCGAGGTGTCACAAAAATCAAAACGTTGGTTTTTTCCGTAACATCCACAGTGTGCCGGAAGAGCCAGCCGATAAGAGGTATTGAACCAAGAATGGGAATTTTTCTTACTTTTTTGGTTTTATCCTCACGGGTAAGGCCTGCTATCACTATAATTTCACCGTCTGGGACAATGACGGACGTAACAACTTCTCTCTTGGCTATAATAGGAGTCAGGCTATCCTGGCCGACTGAATCAATTACAGCCTCTATGCCGGTTTTTATATCCATTTGCACTTCATTGCCCGGAATGACATGCGGAGTAAGTTTTAATTTTATACCCACATCAATACGGTCAATATTCTGGATGACATCTCTCGCAGTGCCGGACCCGCCTTCGATGGTGGATTTCAGAACCGGTATTTCATTAACACTCAAGACACTTGCTTCCTTGTTGTTTTGTGTCTCGAGTGCTGTTTCGGATCTTATTTTCACCTTATTATTCTGCTTTACTGCGTTTATATTGATAACTCCCGGATAGCTGGAAACCACCTTGCCCTCGCTATCCAGACGTGAACCATGAGCCACACCGACAGTAAGCCCGGCCGGAAAGATCCCCTTTTGAATTGTATCCATCAGGCTGTCTGGGCCTGAACTCATTCTGCTGGCCCCCTGCACCACTGAGCTTCCCACTTTGGAAGGCATTTCCACGGCCGCCATTTCCACGCCTATATCAAAACTATCGCTCGCGTTAATTTCAGCGATCAACACTTCAATGTGAACCTGCTGAGATATGATATCAAGCTGTTCAACTAGTTTTTTCACGCATTCGAAATCACCGGGAGAGGCATCAACAAGAATCGCGTTGTTTGCCTCTATGGATTCTATGGCTATTTTCTTTCTTTGCGTAGCGTCTTTGCCGGCTTCAACAGATTTCTGAAGAAGCGCGTTTATGCTTTTTGCCGTTTCGGCGGCCGATATATACCTCAGAAATATGGCATTCAACCTGCCACGCCCTGACGGAGAATCAATATCCATCTGTTTTATTATCCGTTTCAAATCTTCAATTTGAGAAGTAGTGCCTACAAGAATCAAGCTATTGGAATGCGGTGCTGCGACAACAGCAGGCCCTGTTCTTTCAACCGAGGCATACCCCGATGCCTGAGGCAGTCTCATCTTCAACTGATTTCCCCTGCTTTCACTTTCAGCCATTGCCGTGTTAAGCTGTTCGGCCATTTCTTCAGCCGCAACAAACTCAAGAGGCAGGATTTCTGTTGATTTCGCCATGCCGGGCTGATTGATTTCGTTAATAATCTTCTCAATCCTTCTTATGCTTTCAGCCGTATCTGTAATAATGAGATGGTTGGTATCCTTAACAACACCAACCGCTCCTTCTTTTCCACCGCCAACCATTGGCATAAGCGCTTCACGCAGATCAATAGCGGAAACATGATCAAGGTGAAATATCCTTGTAACCATACCTTCGGCTGGAATGGCCTCACTCGGAATTACAACTTTGCCCATTGGCGCCGTCGCTTCCGTCAAAGCCACTATACGGTAGATGTCCCCCTCTTTGGCAACAGTACAACCTGCCGACTGAAGTATGGAGAGAAACAACGGATAGACATCGTCACGGCTAACTTTCGGAGAAACAACCGTTATCTTCCTGTTAAGCCCTTCAGCAACAACAAACTGTTTTCCGGTTATATCGCCTACCAGTCTTACAAAAGTCTGCACATCAACCTGATCAAAGTTGAAATTAATGGTACCTTCATCGCTGACGGCTACGGCCTGATAAACCAGAACAGGAAAAAACAAAAGCATTAATATTGTTAAAACATGACGCCGATTGTTTTCTCTTCTGGCATTCATCATTTTCATTTTATTTCACAATGCCTCTTTCCGATTTTTCTATAAAATCAAGCAGGTGCTCAATCTCCGGACCCTTCTCCACCTCGGAACATATTCTATCGAGCGCCTGACGCGTGGACAGGTTCTGGCGATAAAGTATTTTATAGGCTTCTTTCAAAGCCCTTTGCGCCTGCTCGCTGACATTGTTTCTTTTCAATCCGACACTATTTATGCCTTTGATCTCAGCAGGATTGCCGTCAACCATCATAAAGGGAGGACAATCCTGAACAACCTTCGTCATTCCTCCCACAAAACACAGACTGCCTATTCTGGTAAACTGATGGATACCGCTAAGTCCGCCTATTATAGCCTTGTCTTCCACCACCACATCACCGGCAAGAGTGGCGCAATTAGACATAATGACACCATTTCCAACCTTGCACGCGTGAGCCACATGACAATAAGCCATAATGTGACAATCCGAGCCAACTTTTGTAATTTCACCTTCGTTAGTGCCCGAATTTACAGTTACATATTCACGAAGTGTCGTATTGTCGCCGATCTCGACATACGTTTTGCCGCCTTTATATTTCAAATCCTGCGTTTGAGAGCCCAGGCTGGTAAAAGGAAACACGACGCATCCTGTGCCTATTGTGGTATAGCCGTCTATGACGACATGCGACATTAATTTAGTTCCATCTCCAATGGTGACATTGGGCCCCACAACGCAATAAGGGCCAACTTCCACACCTGCGCCCAGTCTGGCATCTTTACTGATAATTGCGGTTGTATGAATGTTTGTCATGCTTCAACTTTCCGGTCCGTTATCATGCACATCATTTCAGCTTCTGACGCCACCGCACCGTCAACAAGAATCCTCGCATCAAATTTAGCCGTCTTGGAACGGATATTTGTGATTTCGACTTCTATTCTCATTTGATCGCCGGGTTTAACTATCTTACGGAATTTAGCCTTATCAATCGCCATGAAAAACGGCAAGCCGCGTTTTTCTCCAGCCATTTGATTTAAAAGAACGCCGGCTGTCTGAGCCATAGCCTCAAGCTGAAGAACGCCCGGCATGATGGGCGCCCCGGGAAAATGCCCCTGAAAAAACGGCTCGTTAACAGTAACATTCTTGATACCAACAATCTTTTTCTCGCCATCACATTCGACAATACGATCAACAAGAAGCATTGGGTATCTATGAGGAAGCACTTTCATTATCTCATCAATATTCAATGTAGACATAATCATTCTCCTGACAGAACACATTAAAAAAGCCTGTCTTTTCCATGCCTGTTCTCAAATATAATAGCTACTATGGGGTGAAAAACAAGAATTAATCCAGCCCAATTTTGATTGAAAAGCCGAAATTACGGGCATCAATTGGTTTTCCTTATAAGGAACATGCCTAATACTAAAGAAATAATAACTGGCGTCCATGTAATCAAATCCGGGGACCATTCCGGATGCTTGGATAAAGACTTGGCAACTATGATGAAAAGATAAAAACAGAAAGCCAGAAACAGGCTGACGCCGGCACCGATTGATGATTTTCTACGGTCCGTGCTAATCCCCAGAGGAATGCCCATTAACGCGAACGCGAAACACGCCACTGACAACGCCACACGCTTGTTAAGTTCCACCAAAAGCGACATTCTCTGCTGAACCAAATCCTTGGGGTTAAAATCAGGATATTTATCACTGGTATACCTAACACCCGCAACCAGCTCGCCTACCGTCATGTCTTTCTCATTCTTTCTATGTTTTCTTACGGCCATTACATTAGGAATGCTTACAGGCCATCTATCCATAAAAACAGCTCCCTGCTCATCATCAGAAAAAGGAGGCGGACTAACCCGAACATCAAACAGGTCCATAATCAAATCTTTACCTGTATCGCTCGTTTTAACCTCTCCCGATTTCGCCCATATCTCACGTTTAACATCACCTTCTCTTGCATCGTAAATTCTTACATTTGTCAGGAAAGTGCCTTTCTTTTTGCCTATATACATTGTCAACCCGTCGAAATCCTGAATAAAACGTCCTTCATCGAGCAAGTCCGACGGTGTCTTTACTCTTACCGCGGCTGTCAAATTGCGTTGGGAATAATGGTTTTCAGGCGCCATAACAGTATTAATCTGCAGGCATAGCGTCATAAACAACAGTGATACAAGCAGGGGCCCGGTAACTATTTGCCACACGTCAACTCCGCATGCTTTCATTGCCATTATCTCGCCATCCGTTGACAATCTGCCGAAAACAAGCAGGCTGGCTACCAGAATGCCTAAAGGCATCGTATATGCAAATGTTTCAGGAATACCATACAGTGTTATTTTAAGAATAGGCCACCATGCCACACCGCGCGATATCAAGTCGGTAGCCTTGAAGATCATCCCTATGCACATTATAAATGTCAATACTGCCACAGCACTGACGCTGGCAATAATAAAATTTACAGTGACATATTTGCGTATGATATGCATAGCAACGGTGACCGTGTCGCGCTAACACGGCTTTCAGCCATATGAACCCCGCATTTTACAAAAACAATTGCCTGCTAGATTTTTCCAGCAGGCAATCATCTTAAGCTTACCTCAAAAAAGGTATAGAGATACTACTTCGTCTCTGTCGCCGGAACATCCGGAGCATCCTGTGTGGCGCCAACTTCAGGCGCGACAGTCTCCGCGTTGCCTTCGCCCTTGCGAATATACACCTCAACGCGGCGATTTTCGGGATTGCCATCAGGTCCATTAGGCGCCTTCGGCCTGCTGAAACCATACCCTACCGCAACCATGCGCTTCTTATTGATTCCTGCGGCATCAGACAGATACTTCAACACCGCTTCAGCACGACGCTGAGAAAGCTTCTTGTTGTAGCCGGCTTTTGAATTCTTGTTCTGATCGGCATGCCCTTCAATACGCGCCGTCGCGCCCGGATCCCTGTTAAGGACCTTGGCGATGATATCCAGCTTGGGATAGTATTCCGGCTTGATATCTGCCTTATCCCGTTCAAACTGTATATATAATTCAAACAACTGCAGATCATCCCTGCCATCAAGAGGATTTGTGCTGTCCTCTATGACTTCATGACCATCAGCCACACCGCCATCGTCAGTATCACGCTTGAGCGGATTGGTTTTATACTTCATTACTTCATCATAACCGTCAGTAAGACTGTCCCAATCAGTATCAGGATTCTTGGGGTCGGTCATGTATTCTTTTACTTCCTGTCCGTCAGTAAGACCGTCCTTGTCTGTGTCAGGATCATACGGATCAGTACCTATTTCCCTCTCTTCGTCATCTGTCAATCCGTCACCATCGCTATCGAGTGGACCGCCGGTCGCCACGATATTCGCCGGCACAACAGCGCCCCATCTCCACACAACGCCAACATCAATAAGTGCGTTTGCTTCCGTGTCCTGGCCCGACATATATGTGCGGCCATCAGCGCGAACTGCCCACATGTCGTTGAAATGATAAAACACGCCGCCGCCAACCACAGGGAAACACGGATCAACCTTGCCCTCACCCATGTCTTCCTCGTAAATCATCGCGGCTGCACCAACCAGAAGATACGGATCAATCCGTTCCCAACGGGTAAAATGATACAGCATGTCCAACGAAATACCGGCACCCCAAATCTCATGCACGCCGGGACCGCATGCTTCTTCAAGTCTTGAAATCTTTTCGCCGGTATCCCACTGCGTCCTGAAATTTTCCTTTATTGTCGGAACAAGGGTAAGCATGCTTTCAAAAGTCCAGCTCTCGCTGACATCATAACCAATCCGCGCGGTTCCGCCAAAACTGTCAGAAATCTCCTCGTCACCCTCATAATTCAACTGACCAATTCCAACACTCAAATACCACGGCGCATCCTCATCTCCTACCGCAAGCGCTGAAGGCACCCTCATGCAGACAAAAAAAACCGCCACTAAAACCAAAACAGAATAGGACTGACATTTTGACCAGTATTTCTTCATGATAGACATTTTCTCCTTATTATTTATTAAACAGTTAACCCGGAAAATTTACACAAAATGCGCTAAAAATCAATACATCTTATTTTATTAATAAAAATTAAACAAGATTACTTTTCAATTAATAACGGTAAAATTCAGGCTTGAAAGGCCCTTTCGGCTTAACCCCCAGATAATCAGCCTGCCGTTTCGAAAGAATGTCCAATTGGACACCTAATTTGCCCAAATGCAAACGGGCGACCTTTTCGTCCAGTGTTTTTGGAAGCACATACACGCCCACGGGATATTTTGCAGTCTCTGTAAACAATGCTATCTGCGCCATTACCTGGCACGTAAAACTGTTGGACATTACAAAACTCGGATGCCCTGTCGCGCAACCCAGATTCATTAGACGGCCTTTTGCCAGCAGAATTATGCTTTTACCATCAGGGAAAGTTATTTTATCAACCTGCGGTTTGATTTCCTGCCATTTATATTTTGAGAGCCCGCTGACCTGAATTTCACTGTCAAAATGACCTATATTGCAGACAATAGCCATATTTTTCATTTTGCGCATGTGTTTTGCTGTTATCACATCGCAACAACCTGTTGCGGTAACAAAAATATCGCCCTTCCGGCAAACATCATCCATGCGCATGACCTCATAACCTTCCATAGCGGCCTGTAATGCGCAAATGGGATCTACTTCTGTAACCACAACCCGCGCGCCCTGACCTTTAAACGCCTGACAACAACCCTTCCCCACATCTCCATATCCGGCTATAACAACCATTTTACCGCTGATCATAACGTCGGTCGCTCTGGAAAGACCGTCCACCGACGAATGCCGGCAGCCGTACAAATTGTCAAACTTGGACTTCGTCACTGCGTCATTTACATTAAAAGCAGGAAACAGCAGCATGCCGCGCTCGTGTCTCTGATAAAGACGATGCACACCAGTGGTGGTTTCCTCGGAAACGCCGAGAATATTTTTTGCTATCCTGTGAAACCTTTTCGGGTCCCTTTTTAAGGATTTCTTCAACTGATTAAGAAGCACTTCCTCTTCTTCATTTTCAGGCTTTCGGGAGAGCACCTTGGAATTATTTTCCGCCTCATAACCAAGATGCACAAAGAGAGTTGCGTCACCACCATCATCAAGAATCATGGTGGGCCCCTGCCCTTTGCCCCAGTCAAGAATGCGGTCCGTGTACTCCCAGTACTCCTTAAGCGATTCTCCCTTCCGGGCAAAAACCGGCGTTCCGGCAACAGCAACAGCCGCGGCCGCGTGATCCTGCGTTGAAAATATGTTACAGCTCGCCCATCGCACTCTGGCCCCCAGCGCCTGCAGAGTTTCTATCAGAACCGCAGTCTGAATCGTCATATGCAGTGAACCGGAAATCCTCGCCCCCTTCAGAGGCTTCGACTTCCCGAACTCGCGCCTGAGACTCATTAATCCCGGCATTTCTATTTCCGCCAGATCTATTTCTCTGCGGCCAAAACCGGCAAGCCCGATATCCGACACAACATAATCACCATCTTTTTTCGCTCTTTTATTTATCCTCATTCCGTCTCTTTCTCTGAAAATTTAAACAGCAGACAAAATCGCCTTGATTTTATCTGTCCGTTCCCACGTGAATATATCCAGCTGTTTATTGCGTCCGAAATGACCATAACATGATGTATGCTCATAGATAGGCCGCAGAAGATTAAGCCCATTGATTATACCTGCCGGCTTAAGAGGGAAAACCTTTTTTACGGCTTCCGCAATCCGTGTATCGGGCACTTTGCCGGTTCCAAATGTATCAACGCGCACCGAAACAGGATCAGCAAAACCGATCGCGTAGGCCAGCTGTACCTCGCACCTTTTGGCCAATTTGGCTGACACAATATTTTTCGCGACGTATCTCGCCATATATGCGGCACTCCTGTCAACCTTTGAAGGATCCTTGCCTGAAAAAGCCCCGCCTCCGTGCCGGCTCATTCCGCCGTATGTATCCACTATTATCTTGCGGCCAGTCACTCCTGTATCTCCATGCGGCCCGCCTATAACAAACCGCCCGGTTGGATTAACAAGAAATCTTGTTTTGCGCGACAATAAACCATGAGGAATTTCTTTCTTGATTACTTCTTCAATGATCGCCTCCCTGACCTTTGCGTATGTCACATCGGGAGTATGTTGGGATGACACAACTATCGTATCAATTCCAACCGGCTTATCGCCGTCATAAATCACTGACACTTGAGACTTTCCATCCGGCCTGAGGAACGGCACTCTGCCGCTCCGCCTTGCCTTTGCCAGCCCTCTGGTTAAACGGTGGGCAAACATTATCGGCATGGGCATCAATTCTTTAGTTTCATCACAGGCAAACCCGAACATCATGCCTTGATCTCCAGCTCCCTGCTCCTTGTACAGCCCCTGCCCTGAGGTAACGCCCTGTGAAATATCAGGAGACTGCCGGTTCAACGCCACAAGCACAGAGCAAGCGTCACATCCAAAACCCATTTCCGGATCCATGTACCCGATCTTTCTTATTTTTTCGCGCGCTATATCAGAATAAGGAACCATTGTTCTGCTGGTTATTTCACCGGCTATAACAACCATGCCTGTCGCCACAAGTATTTCACAAGCAACACGCGACATTTTATCGCCGCTCAAATGAGCATCAAGTATCGCATCAGCGATACCGTCGGCCACCTTGTCAGGATGCCCTTCTGTAACAGATTCAGATGTAAAGATTTTCATATTCACAGACATAACATTTACCCCTTCTTTATTATTTTTCAGACAGAATCCTATCCGTATGTTAACTATATAAGCTTCAGCAGACTTGGCGCAACCTTTCTGATTAGCTTTTTGCAAAGCGTCAAAACTTCAGAAGCACTCTTGCATAACAAAGCCGCCTTTACCAGTTCCTGAGCATCCGTATATTTTATGCTTCTTATTATATCCTTCACGAGCGGAACAGCGGATGGCGCCATGCTTAACGAATTCACACCCAATCCCACGAGAAGCGCGGTCATCACAGGATCACTCGCCATTTCACCGCACAGACTCACTGGAATCCCATGCTTTTGGCCTGCTTCAACAGTCTGCCTGATCAACTTCAGCACTGCCGGATGAGTCGGCTCGTAAAGATGAGCAACCCGTTCGTTAACGCGATCCACGGCAAGTGTGTATTGAATCAAATCATTGGTTCCAAGACTGAAAAACTTAACATGCTCAGCTATTATATCAGCAGTCAATGCGGCTGATGGAATCTCGATCATGACGCCAACTTCTATATCCTTCTGATAATCAATACCGGTGGCTGACAGCTCTTTTTTCGCTTCTTGAAGGATTTCATTTGCGCGAATAACTTCATCAACACTGCTTATCATTGGATACATTATCTTTACATTGCCGGAAACACTGGCCTTTAAAATTGCCCTCAACTGTTTTTTGAATTCGGATGGATGCAGCAGGGAGTAACGTATGGATCTGCAACCCAGAAAAGGATTTTCTTCTTTTTTATCAACGTAACTGTTATCAAAAAATTTATCGCCACCGAGATCCAGAGTTCTAATGACAACAGGATCCGGCAACATGTTTAATGCCAGCCGCCTGTAGATATCAGTCTGTTCTTCTTCGCCGATTGCCCGATTCTCCATCAAATAGAGATATTCCGAACGGAAAAGTCCTATGCCTTTTGCGCCATATTCTTTTATGGAGTCCAATTCCTCCAGGCTTTCCGCGTTAGCCATCAAATTCACATTATAGCCGTCTTTGGTTACCGCTGGTTCATCTTTTATACTGATAAGGTCTCGCTCAATACTTTTGCGTGCTTTGGCCAGCTTCCCGTATTCTTTAAGCTGTTCCCGGGTGGGATGCAGTATTATCACTCCCTTATTCCCGTCTATCAGAACTTCATCACCCGAAACAACCTTGCCGCTAACATCATGCAAACCTACTACCGCCGGTATTTCCAGCGCCCGCGCCATAAGCGCTGTATGCGAGGTGGGACTGCCGAAATCCGTGGCAAAACCAACGACCATATCCTTCCGCAAAGCGGCTGTTTCCGAAGGAGCCAGATCAGGCGCAATTATAATATGTTTTATGTTTATTTTGGATAAAGGCACATCAGAATCGCCCAGTAAATTTTGAATTATCCTTTTGGCCACATCTTTTATATCAGCAACCCGTTCCCGGAGGTAATCATCTTTAACAGAAGACAGCACGCCGGCATATTTCTCTGAAGCCGTATGCACAACCCATTCCGCGTTCCTGCACTCCTTGCGGATAGCATCAAACATTTCCTCTATAAACGCCCTGTCATCAAGCACCATCAAGTGCGCGTCAAAAACACTGGCATTAACAGAAGCAGTGCGGGTTTCAAGGTCTCCCTGAATCTTCTTAATCTGCCGCCTGGTCTCCATTATAGCATCTTCCATCCGGCAAATTTCATGCTCTATTTCACTCACCGAAATTATTTTTTCCGGAATGCTTAATTTTCTGGTGGCAAAAAGGTAAGCAGGCCCGACAGCAACACCCGGAGACACTCCGATACCGTGAAGCTTCAACGATTTCGCGGCTATTTTCTTTTTTGCCATACCTTCAAGCCCTCGACACACCGGATCTCAACCGTCATATCAATCTTCATCAAACTTGCTTTGTATTAATTTCTCCAATTCATTGATGACTTCTTCCGCATCTTCCCCCGTGGCCGTCACCTTAAGCTTTGTGCCGCGGGATGCTTCAAGGGTCATCAACCCCATAATGCTCTTCCCTGAAACACAAGTGCCACCCCTCTCCACAACAACATCAGCAGAAAAACGTGATGACGTCTTCGCGAAAAGCGCAGCAGGCCTGGCATGAATGCCATATTGATTTATCACCTCTAATTCTTTGGTGCAAACCTTCTTGCCGCTTTTTTTACCGCTATCATTCACTTCCGTCTTTCCCCCTGCTCATCAAAGCCATTAAATTCTCATCCAGTTCTTTTACCGCGTCATGCCCCAACCGCTTTAACTTCTGGTCCAGCGCAACTGTTTCCACAATGTTCGCAATGTCCCGGCCGGGCGCCACCGGTATCTGAACCCACGGCACGGAAACTCCCAGCACCTTACGGGTCAACCGGTCTCCATCTGAAACCTCATTAAATTCATCCGGCCTGCATAGAGCAATAATCATATCCAGCTTTTTCTCTTCCCGTACCGATGCCACTCCAAACAAGCTCGGAATATGCACTATCCCCAGCCCTTTAATCTCCATATGATACTGCGTGACGTTAACCGGCGAGGCTATAATCGAACCCGCGCTATCCACTCTGAGCGTTGTTATATCGTCAGACACAAGGGCGTGCCCTCTCTTTATCAATCCAAGCGCAGTTTCACTCTTGCCGATACCCGGCTTGCCTTCAATCAAAACGCCTATACCCATTATCTCAACCATCGTACCCTGAACCTTCACTCTCGGAGCAGTCAGGTTCTCCATTATAATGGTGGCATCATTAACAAAATTCTTCGTCACCATTCTGGTTTTAAAAAGCGGCACCTTGAACTCTTCCGCCAGTTTGCTCATTTCAGGAAAAAGCTTCTGCCCCCTCGTCACAACAATACACGGTATCTTGTGCTTGAAAAACGCCCTTAAACTATTCTCCATGTCAGACGCGGAGAGAGAAGACAAATACGCGTGTTCCGCCCAGCCAATTACCTGAATGCGTTTATTCGCAAAATACTTGAAAAAACCAGATAACGCCAGACCCGGACGATTAAGCGTTGCCTCCATTATGTTGTTTTTTAAACCCGACCCACCGGCCGCCAGTTCCATTTTCAACAAATCCTTGCCTGTTTCCAGGAAAAAAGAAACCGACACCGTCTCTTTTCTTTCTATACTGGTCTCCGTATTCAATTTGCGACTCCTTACTTACTAATTGATTTTTAACTAACCTCTATGCCTGCGTTCCTGCGCTTTGTCCTGCAGTTTACGCAACTGAGCCTCCAATCTGTTCATCACCAAATCTATTGATTTCAACATGTTATCAGAAGCCTCTTTCGTCTCAAGCCTCACATGATGCCCGGCCTGCAATATAACTTCTGCAACATCAGAATGCTTCTCCTTGTCCAGTATCACATGAATATGCTCCACCTTGGAAAATGTACTGATAATTTCTTCCGCCTTGATTCTGGCATAGTCCTGAATATTGTCCGACATACTAACATGTCTTACTGTAATTTCTATCGACATTTCTACCTCTCCCCCCTTAAGTCAGATTTCAACATTACCACAACACTCTAACTCACATCCTGAATTCATGCCCCAAATACAACTCACGACTGACATTATCATCAACAAGAAAAGAACTTACACCTTCCCTGAGTACCTTGCCCTCATAAAGAAGATACGCCCGGTCAACCACCGCAAGAGTCTCGCGCACATTATGATCCGTTATCAATATCCCAAGACCGGTATCCCGCAATTCCGTGATGGTCTTCTGTATATCCTTCACGGCAAGAGGATCCACACCGCTAAACGGCTCATCCAGCATAAGCATCGACGGACACGTCACAAGCGCCCTGGCTATCTCCAGCTTGCGCCTTTCTCCACCGCTCAAAGTATAAGCCTTCTGCCCGCTCAAACGCAACAAATCAAGATCTTCCAGAAGAACTTTTAACCTGGCAACCCTGTCTTCCTTCGATATTTCAAGCGTCTCAAGAATAGACATGACATTCTCCTCAACTGTCATCTTCCGGAATACGGACGGCTCCTGCGCCAGATAACCCATGCCCATCCTCGCCCTCATAAACATCGGCATCTTTGTTACTTCATTGTCTTTAAACCGGATGACACCCGAATCCGGTTTCACCAGCCCGACTATCATGTAAAACGATGTCGTCTTCCCGGCGCCGTTAGGACCAAGCAGTCCGACTATCTCACCACGCCCCACGCTGATGCTGACATTATTCACAACCACACGGCCCTTGTACCGCTTAACAAGCTTGTCGGCCTTCATTATCACATCACGTCCAGTACCATTGTTAATCATCAAAAATAATTCTCCATCCCGGCATTTATTAATTTGTCTTGCGGACACTATCCGGAAATATCACCAGCTTGCCCCGTTCACATTTCACCTTCTCCTGATCAAGCCATACAATAATCTTCTCACCTTTAAGGCAATCCTTATCCCTGTTTAAAACCGTATCGCCAGTCATTATAATCCGCCTCTCATCAGCTAAATACTCAACCTTGCGGCAAGTGCCATTCATGGTCATACGCTTAACCTTGACATTCCCCTCCGCAACGGCCCTTTTGATGTCATTAGTCTGATTAAAATAAATAGTCAACTTGTCCGATTCTATCCTTATCTGGGAATCATCCACAACAACATCGGTTTCAAAAACAGCCACTGAATTACTATAATCAAAACTCATCGTTCCGGCCGTGACTACCGTCTCAGAAGCCTGCACATCATCCTGCGACACACACACCCCTGCACCCAGACAAACCAAAGACAAAACACAGCTCAAATAAAAAATCTTCTTCATAAAATCTCTTCCTTGAAAATCAACCCCCATACACCAACCACCCTGAAATCATATTCCTCTCTACCTGCCCGAACTCACTACCGGTTTGCCCGTGCGGCGAGTCACAACCAGCTTGACATCATTAAATATCTTGAATACCCGGCTCTTTGTATTCCAGTCAAAACCCTGCCCGGTAATCACCACACCGTCTTTTTTAATGCATATCCCCGATTCAGACGCCACCTTGCCGTTGTTTTTGTCGTACACACAATTATCAACACTTGCCTGCAAATTTGTACGGCCATCTTTTTCATAAAAAAGAACCGTCAGCCGGGCCACCTCCAAACCGGCAGTAGTAACATTATCAACACGATCCGCGATAATCTGGGTCTTGATCTGCCCATTTTCATAATGCTCCATGGGCCAACGCATACCCTCTATCCCCTTTATCGCACCGGCATTGACGTCTTCCTGCGCCCTCACGCAAAAAAAAGGCCATACAGCAAAAAAATATACACGGCAAAAATGTCTGTTGCAGTCTCATCTAACAGTTTTATCTATTTTTTCGAGCGTTTTCCACAATTTTTTCAGTTCCGAAAAAGCAATACAGTTATCTTTGTCAGATAACGCCTTTGACGGCTGAAAATGAGTCTCAATAAATACAGCGTCACATCCGGTCGCCACCGCCGCCCTCGCCAACGCCGGAGCCCATTTGCCGTCACCCGAAGAACTGGCACCCGCCCCGCCCGGCCGCTGAACACTGTGCGTCGCATCAAATACAACCGGATAACCAAATTCTTTGAGAATGAGCAGACTCCTCATGTCCGCAACAAGGTTGTTATACCCGAAAGATACTCCTCTCTCCGTAAGCAGTATCTTCTTGTTGCCTGTGCTCTCTATTTTCTCGATTATGTTTTTCATGTCATGCGGAGCCAGAAACTGACCTTTCTTGACGTTTACCGGCTTGCCTGTCTCTGCCGCCGCTATAACCAGGTCCGTCTGCCTGCAGAGAAATGCCGGTATCTGAATCACGTCAACAATCCTGGCAACCACCGGCACCTCTTGCTCGCTATGAACATCGGTCAAAACAGGAACATGAAACTTCTCTTTGACCTCAGCAAGTATCTCCAAACCCCGGACAAGACCGGGCCCGCGATAAGACATGCGCGATGACCTGTTCGCCTTGTCATACGACGCCTTGAAAATAAACGGAATTTTATTGGCACGCGCGAAATTTGCCAGTTGCTCCGCCAGCTTAAGACAAGAATCCCTCTCTTCTATAACACAGGGCCCCGCAATAAGTGCCAACCGGTTCGCGCCGCCTATTTTAACACCGCCAATATTCACATACTTTGACATGACATTCCTCTCCTGCTTAAACAAGGTATAGAATATAGAATTTATACGGTCAGGAACAAGTTAGAACTTCGTGATCCGGCTTTTAAAATCACGCCCGCAAACCGCTTGCAAGGATGATTTCTTCAACTTTTCTCACGTCCGCCGGCGTATCAACCCCTATACCGGCTTCTTCAGCCTCAACAACCGCCATTTTCCCGCCGATAAACAGCGCCCTT